>JBNMGQ010000001.1:0-69901 GCA_050872345.1 Eubacterium sp.
CCATATATTACTTGCCTTCTGTACTTTGGTGCAAAAACTATATGATATTGACATCTGTATTTTGAGTGTGCCGAACTTTTTATCTCATTGTTTCCTTTATTTTGCATAATTTAACCTCCTAGTTTTTGTAATGCGATATCGTTCACATTATACTAGGAGGTTTTCTTTTCTTCAATTTGCCTTGCATCAAGCTCGGCTTTTTTATTTTTACTAAAGCGCTTTCATTCCCCCAGTTAAACTGGGGGTTTATTTCTTTGCTAAAGACCAAAAACAGAACGGAGATACTGTTAATCAGTATCTCCGTTCTATTTTTATATGTATCAAGCATTTTCCAAAACTTTGCTATAGTCAAGCTGTTCGCTGACATTAATTGTACTGCTGTCCTTCTTCATCATTTCAACCTTATTATTAACATTTTCAGGCTTTTTAAATGTAGGGACAACACTTCTCAACGCTTCACGGGCAATATCATCGTCACCGGTTTCACACGCTTTTTTAAGTGTGGCAAGCTTTTCTCTCATTTCCGACTTGGTATGAGGTTCGTCACGCTCAATGAATATCATACTGTTTTCAGTTCTGTCAAGCTCTTCCGTTTTAACAAGAAGTTCCTCGTAAAGCTTTTCGCCGGGTCTTAAACCGGTTTCAACAATCTCAATATTATGAGCACCCGAAAGCCTAATCATATTTTCTGCAAGGTCAAGAATTTTAACCGGCTGACCCATATCAAGCACAAACAGTTCGCCGTTATCAGCCATTGCGCCCGATTGAAGCACAAGCGAAGCAGCTTCCGGAATCGTCATAAAGTAACGAATAATCCTTCTGTCGGTAAGAGTAACAGGACCACCTGCTGCAATTTGCCTTTTAAACAACGGTATTACCGAACCTGCAGAGCCGAGCACATTGCCAAACCTTGTAGCGCTGCATTTAACCTTACCGTTAGCGCTTTCGCATTGAACGAGCATTTCGCACATACGCTTTGTTGCGCCCATAACATTAGTCGGGTTAACTGCCTTATCGGTAGACACCATCATAAATCTTTCCGTGCCGTACTCTTCGCAAAGTTCAAGCATATTCACTGTGCCGAAAACATTATTTTCAATCGCTTCAATGCAATTATGCTCCATTAATGGTACATGCTTATGAGCAGCTGCGTTAATAACAATTTGTGGATGATAGGTTTCAAAAGCTCTGCTCATCGCAACCTTATTTGTAATCGACGCAATTTCGACCTGCAAATCTATTTCGTTGCCATATTTGAATTTCAGTTCCTGCTGAACATTGTAAACACCGTTTTCATAAATATCTAAAATAACAATTTTCTTCGGTGAAGTTTTAGCAAGCTGACGGCAAAGTTCACTTCCTATTGAGCCACCACCACCGGTGATAAGAATAACCTTATCCTCATAATATCGCTTAGTTTTCTCGTCGGAAACCTCAATCGGCTTCCTGAAAAGTAAATCCTCAATATCAAATTCACGAAGCTGACGCCTTTTTCCTGCAGCCTCCATTGCCGGATAATCGTAAACTTTAATTTTGCAACCGGTTTGTTTGTAATAATTATAAAGCTCCTGCTTTTTTTGAAAATCAACGGTAGGAAGCGCAAACACAATTTCCTGAACTTCAAAATCGGCAAGTGTATCAAATGTAACTTCATTAACAGGAAAAACAGGAATAGAATTAATTTCCCTTCCGGCTTTTTTCTCATTAATATCGACAAAGCACACCGGTGCATACGCAGCGTTGTTATTGTTTAAAAGTTCCTCCATAAGACCGACACCTGCATCACCTGCGCCGATGATTGCAATTTTAATCTTTTTAAAATCAGCCTTTACAGTCGGGTCGACATGCGCAACACTCTTTAAGAGAAAACGCAAAAACTTACCTGTCGGTGTTATATCGTCGCAACACTTAAAGCAATAACGGTACGCCATTCTCATAGCAAGCACCATAAGAGTGTCAAATGTCATCACGGCAATTACTTTTGAAATTGAAAAACGCTGAACGCCGATTAAATGAGCAACGCCGTATTCAAAGCAGATATACAGCGTCATACTGATTAAATCTGTAACAAGAAGCCTTATGTACGACTGAACCCCACCGTATCGCCAAATTTGATTATATATTTTTCCGAAAAGCCTGCATACAAATATGAGAACTCCTGCAACCAAGCTATTGACCAAAAGGTCTTTTATGCTATAAGCCCTGATGCTTTTGTTGAGAAAAAACAGCATTGCAAATGTTGCTAAAAACACAATCGCATCATATAAAACAAGAGTCCATCTTATTTTAAAAATCTGCTTAAGATTCATACCCCTTATCCCTCTCACATAATTTCACAAAAATTCAACACTTTTTTTATTAAATATACACTCATTCAATATTTTAACATACTATTAATAGTATACCTTTTATGCGACTTTATGTCAACCGAAACTTGTCGGACAACGCAACTTTTCGTCGCCTTTTGTCGAATAATTAGCATACTGTCATATATTATAAATTAATGTTTAGCGTAGTAAGTTAAGGCTCCCTTGCAAAGGGAGCTGTCGGTTTACCGACTGAGGGATTGGCAGGCGACCACAGGTCGCCCGTCTCTCCTATCGTCAGCATAGCTGACACTTCCCTCGTCAGAGGGAAGCAATAACTTGGCTCCCTCTGACGAGGGAGCTGTCACGATAGTGACTGAGGGAGAGAAAAAATATAATGTGGCGTCAGCCGTCAACCTTTTATAAACATTAATTTATTTCATCCTAACCTTTTTCGTCTCGCCCAAAATGGCAACACCTTGAATTATCACAAGAACCAATGCAAAAATTCTCATTGCCACGGCGATAATCTCAAGAGCGCTTGATATTTGACGAAATGAGGACAACAATTTAATATTATTAAAATGCTTCATTTTATCACCTCTCCAGCAAAACTGCGTGAGCAATGCCCGGAATAGAATTTCCCTGCTTGCTTGAGGTCGGCGACATTAGCGCACCGGTCGCAACAAATAAAACTTTTTTCAAAATTCCCTTGTCCATCTGCTTCAAAATGTGTGAACAAAGCACACTTGCCGAGCAACCACAACCCGACCCACCGGAATTGACATCCTGCTTTTTCAAATCATAAATCATCATACCACAATCCTTGTGGTACCCTTTAAGCTTGATACCGTGGTCCTTTTCAAGAAGCTCATAAAGAAGCTGGCTTCCGGTAAAGCCCAAATCACCTGTCAAAATCAAATTGTAATCGTCAGGCGTCGTGCCCGTGTCATTCAAAAAATCACTTATAGTCCTTGCTGCAGCAGGTGCCATTGTCAAGGGTAGACTATAAAAAATAAAGGCGAACAATGTTCGCCCTTAATCCCTCAGTCAGCTTAGCTGACAGCTCCCTTTACAAAGGAGCCTAAATATTTTTTATTTTTTTAATACTTAATATTTTTTCAATCAAAATGCAGAAAAGAAGTCCGAGTGCACAGCCGAGTGTATTATGAATTACATCATCAACTTCGGCATAGCCGAGTTTGAAAATATATTGCGAAAGTTCAATAACAAAGCTGAGTGCACAAGAAATCGGAATAATCATCCACCGTTTTGAATTGATTTTATCAATATTCAAACTGCCGAAAATGAAACCGAGCGGATAGAAAAAGAGGATATTGAGTATCGATTCTCTAATCATTTCTTTCATTCCGTGAGCCGCCAAATAATATGAGTGAAACGGAATCAGGCTGTAATCACCTGCCGATTCGGTATTGAGCCTTGCAAACAGAGTGATATAAAGTATAAAAGCCACATACAAAAACAGAAATGCCACAATTATATAATTGTAGCACTTCTTCGTCATAAAAAATCTTTTGCCGATACCTAAAATGAGAGAAAATGCGAGCAGGATAAAGAATATTTTTTCATTACTTACATTATAAAGCGTTGTAACAATATCCAATTATCTCAACTCCTAAAATCATACCTCTTCAAAAAATGTATCGGGTTTATTTGGATTAAAGATTTCATTACAAGTCATAACCGTAACCAAATCCTCAGTATCGCTAAGATTAATAATATTATGAGTCCAACCCGGAATCATATGCACAGCCTCGATTTTATCGCCCGAAACCTCAAAGCTGACCTTTTCGCCCGTATTGATATTGCGTTCCTCAATCAGTCCGTGACCCGAAACGACAATGAAAAGTTCCCATTTACTGTTGTGCCAATGCTGACCTTTTGTGATACCCGGTTTGCTGATATTAATGCTCACCTGTCCGCAATCTTCGGTATGCACAAGCTCGGTAAACGAGCCACGGTTATCGACATTCATTTTGAGTGCGTACTTAAATTTATCGGTCGGAAGATATGTCAAATAAAGGCTGTAAAGCTTTTTGGCAAAGCTGCCGTCAGGCATTTTCGGCATCATCAAAGTTGTCGGCTGTTCTTTAAACTTTTGCAAAAATTCAACAATTTCACCAAGTGTAACCTTATGAGTAGTTTCAACAAAGCAGAATTTACCGTTATCGTCAGGCACGGTTTCAACTCCGTTAAATTCGCAATGCTTTTCCTTGCCCTCCAAAAGGTCAAACATACCTTCAACCAAATCGTCGATATATAAAAGTTCAAGCTCAACCTTTGGGTCTGTTACGGTAAACGGTTCATCATTAGCGACTGCCCAACAAAAAGTTGAAACGGCAGAATTATACTTAGGTCGTGAATGACCCATCAAATTAGGGAAACGATAAACTGCAACCTTTGCACCCGTTTGCTCGCCATAGTCAAAAAACAAATCTTCGCCTGCTTTTTTGCTCCTGCCGTACTCACTGTCGCCGAAACGACCCGAAAGCGTAGCCTGAACAGACGACGAAAGCATAACGGTTGCTTTGTTATTATACTTCTTAAGTGTGTTTAAAAGTGTTGAACCAAAGCCGAAGTTGCCGTTCATAAAGTCTTCTTCATTTTTCGGTCTGTTCACACCTGCAAGGTTGAAAACAAAATCGGCTTTTTGGCAATACTCGTCAAGTTCAGATTCACTCGACTCTATATCATATTCAAAAATCTCATCAATTATTATGTTTGGACGGGTTTTGTTTTTGCCGTCTTTAATATTTTTTAGGTTGTTGACAAGGGCAGTACCGACCATACCCTTAGCACCTGTTACTAATATGTTCACACAATTCTCCTATCAGTCTTGAGTTTCAAACAAGTCAAATTCTTTATAAATATTTCGTCTTTCGCTCGCTTTTTCAATAGTTTCGTTAATATTAAATTTTTCTCGCTTACCGAGCAACATTCTTATCAAATATCTTGTGCCGTAAAAAAGCCAGCCAAAAGGAAGAAGAAATTTAAGCTTTTTACTGATTTTCCATTTTAAATAAACTATATTATTAATGCTCTTGACAAACTGGCTGAGCATTGAAGTATTGCCGACGCCGTTCTTTCCTCTTGACGAAATAATCATAGTTTCGTGCTTTCGTGTGTCGTCTTTTCTTCCGAAGTTGCCACCGTCAAAAATATCAATCATCATTTGAGAAAGAAGTTCGCTATTCTCAGTTTCCTTTGCCCAAGCCTTTTTAGGCATACCTAAATATTTAACTGAAAGTTCGGTTAAAAGCTGTGCAAATTTCCAAAGTCCGATTTTTTTTAGTTTCTCTTTAAAAATTTCTTCAAATTGTTCATTCGTAAAACTGTTTGCAAAAACTGCCCAGTCACACAAATGCCTGAGTCCGACACCTTCACCCGTCAAATGGTGGCAGGTATGAAGAAGCAAAATAAGTCCATGATGAAATGAATCAGGAATCACCATTTCACCGTCCGGTGTTTCAATCCTTTTTGAAGTATTGAAAACATCTTTCATATATTCTTTTGCAATTCCACCTGCTTCGCCTTCAGGCATACCTGCAGGAGCAAAGTGGAGTTCGAGCACACTTCTGCCTTTTTTAAAGGAAATATGGCAAATATGATTTTCAGGATTAGGCGTATAGCCCTCTGAAATCAAAATTTCTTTTGCCTTGTCAAATTCATTGGCAGGAACAAGAAAATCAACATCACCCATAGACCTATACATAGGCTCAGGATAATAATATGCCGAAGCATATCCTTTTAAAATTACATAAGGTATACCGTTTTCATTCATCAAACGATTAACATAAGCGTGGTCTGCATTTACACTCAAGTTGTTCGACACACCAAGTCCGATTTTTTGCTTATATTTTTCAATCGGTGCATTATTCTTATAAAAAGCAAGTGTAAAAACAGCTTGTGCATATGCCTCTTTTTCAAGCTCAGTCCAATCAATATCATCGTCAAGCTCAAGCTTAGTTTCAAACAAAGCATTTGAAATAAGGCTTAACAAAGCCGATTCAGTTTTTGTTAAATTCCTCATTTCAACACCCAATTCTACTTGTCTTTTCTCCAAACCATTTTATTAACAATTCCTGTATAGCTTTGGATGATTTTAACAACCTTTGTGCTTACATTTTCCTCAACATAATCAGGAACAGGAATACCGTAGTCACCGTTATTATTCATCTCAATTGCTGTGTCAACTGCTTGAAGTAAGCCTTTTTCGTCAATGCCCGAAATGATAAAGCAAGCCTTATCTATAGCCTCCGGTCTTTCGGTCGAAGTACGAATACAAACAGCAGGGAAAGGATGACCAACCGAAGTGAAAAAGCTGCTTTCCTCCGGCAAAGTACCCGAGTCTGAAACTACTGCCATAGCGTTCATTTGCAAGCAGTTATAGTCATGAAAACCGAGTGGCTCATGCTGAATAACTCTTTTATCAAGCTTAAAGCCGGTTGACTCAAGCCTTTTTTTACTTCTCGGATGGCAGGAGTAAAGAATAGGCACATCGTACTTTTCTGCCATTTTATTAATAGCATTGAAAAGGCTTAAAAAGTTCTTTTCTGTATCAATATTTTCCTCACGGTGAGCCGAAAGAAGAATATATTTGCCCTTTTCAAGTCCTAACTTTTCGTGAATATCAGATGATTTAATTTCAGAAAGATTATTGTGCAAAACTTCTGCCATAGGCGAACCTGTAACATAAGTTCTCTCTTTTGGCAAACCACAATCTGCAAGGTATCTTCTTGCGTGTTCCGAATAAGCCATATTCACATCCGAAATAATATCAACAATTCTTCTGTTAGTTTCCTCCGGCAAGCATTCGTCCTTACATCTGTTGCCTGCCTCCATATGGAAAATCGGAATATGAAGTCTTTTAGCACCGATAACGGAAAGGCAACTGTTTGTATCGCCCAAAACAAGCACTGCGTCAGGCTTAATTTCAGCCATAAGCTTGTAGCTTTGAGCAATGATATTTCCACAAGTTTCGCCGAGGTCGTCGCCGACAGCGTCAAGATAAACCTCCGGGTCGTCAAGCTTTAAATCCTTGAAAAACACACCGTTTAAATTGTAATCATAATTTTGACCCGTATGAGCCAAAATGACATCAAAATATTTACGAGTCTTATTAATCACAGCAGCAAGCCTGATAATTTCCGGCCTTGTACCAACGATTATAAGCAGCTTAAGCTTGCCGTTTTCTTTCCATTTAACATTATCGAATTTGCCCATTTTTGCCTCCGATTACTTGTCCATCTTTGCAAGTTCTTCCTGAATATAAGCAAGGCTTGCAATCTTTTCTTTAGTTTCTTCAAGGTTAAGACGACGAGTGTTGTTAGAGTTAAATTCAGTCAAAGTGTTCCTCTGCTCGTCACCCTCCTTGAAATATTTATCATAGTTAAGTCCACGATTATCGGCAGGGACACGGTAGAAATTGCCCATATCAACAGCCTTTGCACATTCTTCGTTAGTAAGAAGAGTTTCGTACATTTTTTCACCGTGACGAATACCGATAACCTTAATGTCTTCTTTTTTACCGCCGAAAAGTTCGCAAACTGCCTCTGCCTGAGTTTGAATAGTGCAAGCAGGAGCTTTTTGAATAAGCAAGTCGCCGTTTTCGCCATGCTCAAATGCAAAAAGAACAAGGTCAACAGCCTCTTCAAGCGACATAATGAAACGAGTCATTGAGCCCTCGGTAATAGTAATCGGGTTGCCGTGCTTAATTTGGTCAATCCAAAGTGGAATAACCGAGCCACGAGAGCACATAACATTGCCGTAACGGGTACAGCAAATCTTAGTCTTGCCCGACATTCTCGACTTAGCAACCGAAACCTTTTCCTCGATAGCTTTTGTAATTCCCATAGCGTTGATAGGATAAGCTGCCTTGTCGGTTGAAAGGCAAATTACGCACTCAACGCCCTCATCAATAGCTGCAGTAAGCACATTATCCGTACCGATAACATTGGTTCTTACAGCCTCCATAGGGAAAAATTCGCAAGACGGAACCTGCTTCAAAGCTGCTGCGTGAAATATGTAATCAACACCGTGCATTGCACCCTTTACCGACTGCAAATCACGAACATCGCCGATGTAAAACTTGATTTTGTCGGCAACTTCCGGCATCTTTGCCTGAAATTCGTGACGCATATCGTCCTGCTTTTTCTCGTCACGAGAAAAAATACGAATCTCGCCAATGTCGGTTTTTAAAAATCGGTTGAGAACAGCGTTACCAAACGACCCCGTTCCCCCTGTTATCATTAATGTTTTTCCTGTAAATAAGCTCATATTTATCTCCTGATATTTCTGTCGTTTTATAATATCAAATAAAGAATATTTATCCAAAAATTCTCCATTTTAGATACATTAACTTAGTCTTTTTCCCCTGAATTTCTTTTAATGGTGTCCATTCACCTGCCGCTTTATCTATAAGAGCTTCCTTGTGCCAATCTATAGCTAAAAACTTTGGTTTATCCAAAAAAGAATTTAAACATTTACTTAAACCTTCTTTTGGAAGGAGCCATTTTGAGGTATCAACAATTTTGCTGATTTTTTCATTATTAAAATGTCTGTTAAAATATCTTCCATAAAGCACTTGATACTTGGCATACGGCAATTTAAGATTTGTACACTTTTCAGTTAGAATGACATTTGGTCTTTTACCGGTTCTCTCTTCCAAAACATTCAAATATACATTTAATATTTCTTTCCACTGAAATGATTCTTCAATCACTATATGAAAAGCTTGGCCGACTGCTTCCGGCTTTCCGACAAGTTGAGCTATTCCGTCAGCAACATCTCTTCCGTAAGATAATGTATAGTAATTATCCATCAAATCTTTTGAAAAGACTATTGAGCGACCATGCAGTGCTCTGTAAAGCCAATTTTCTTTTTCATATACTCCAAGTTGAAGTCTGTTTTCAGCATAAGTCAAACTCGGTCTAACAATTGTCCAGTTTTTATATTTTGATTCAAACAAAATATTTTCTTCTTTAGCTTTTGCTATAGCATATTCGTTAGAAGCAATATACTCCTCATCTTCGCAAACATCTAAAAGCCTTGGCGAATCTTCTGTAATTAACGGAGAATCAGCATATACTCTTGCAGAACTGATAAAAATATATTGATTTGTTGATTCAAGAAGCATATCAATTCTATCTTTTAGTTCATCGAGAGTATAAACCATAAAGTCGATTATAACATCCCAGTGCTTTTTACGGCACAAATCTTTTATAAATGTTAAGTCCTTGGCATTGCCTTGCAAATATGTAATATTTTCATCATTTTCTTTTTTATTTCTGCTTGTAATATATATATTACATTCTTTGTCTTTAAGAATATCACTCACATGACTTCCCATAGCTCCGGTTCCGCCAAGCAACAAAACATCCATTTGAAATTCCTCTTATTTAATAATTTTTTTAATTGTGTTTTTCATTTTTGTCGGCATCATTTCACCGATTTTTTGCTTAAAAGATACATCCTCTTTTTTATAAGGAATTACTATTTTTTCGATAGATTGTGCATCCATATCTTTATCTGTAAAAACTTCCATTAAAATAGGTTGTTCGCTTACAGTGTTCATTAACTGTGGTAAAAATTCATCAAACTCTTCTTTAGTTCGTGCCGATAAATATTTAAAGCCACGGGATACAACCCAATCTTTAACGCTCGTTTTATGTGCCGCTGCAATATGTTCATCCAATGTAGGAACATTATGCGTATTAGGATATGTATGAAAAATCGCACCACCAGAGTTATTACAAACCAAAATTCTGATATTGCTTCCCAAGTATTGATTCCATAGCGCATTCATATCATAAAAGAAGCTCAAATCTCCAATCACCAAATAACTCAGCTTATTTGATATACTCGCCTGACCTATAAACGCAGACATAGAACCGTCAATTCCATGTGAACCTCTGTTAGCATAAACAGTAACCGTTGGGTCAACATCGAAATATGCAGATAAGCGAATACTATTGCTGTTTGCAATGTGCAACAATGAATTTGACGGTATATTTTTAATATATTGCTGTACCGCATACATTGAAGAATAATTGATCGTTTCTTCGTTGAAAGAGCCGTTATAACCAATAGAATCGTGCAAACTCTTCCACTTGTTATAATATTTGTGCTCTTTTAATTTTTCGCCACCTAATTCACTGAACTTTTCAAAAAATGTCATAGGCGAACAGGCAACTACGTCAGACAATATTTTAAACGGATCGGAAACTTTTCCTTTCGATGAAATATGCCAGTGCTCAAATTTATCTTTATCAGGAATAAACCTAACTTTTATTTCCGATATAGTATTGGCATTCATTGTAATCACAATATCAGGGCACAAAGTTTTCATTTGTGAGGAATTTAATGTTCTACACATAGCAAATGTAGGAACGGCATATTTTGTGTGAAGGTTAGAGATTATATCACTTGAAATAACCACATCATATTTTTCACAAAAATCTTCTACTATCTTTTTTTCACTGTCACTTAAAGGTCTAAACTGTCCATATATTATAAGTACTTTAGATCCCTTTAGTTTATCAGCCCATTTTTTCCACTGTGAGGCATCATCTTCAAGGGTAAGTCTATTAATTTTTCGGACATCAGGTAATCTGTCTTCATCAAACTTTACAATTCCCTGAGGTATAGGATAATCATTTTCAACAATAAAATTGATATGCACAGGTCCCATTTCACCTTGCGTTAAATCAAGCAATGCTTCATTGCAAATACGAGAATAGTACCACAAATCTTTTTCATCCCTGACATGACCAAGTGTAACTACATTTTTACAAACTTGGCTATATAATCCTTCTTGAGGAATCATTTGTTCTTCTTGTTGAAACATATAATAATGATTTCGGTCTGCTGTTAATAAAAGAAGTGGTAATTGCTGATAAAACGCCTCATTTGCAGCTGATACATAATTAGCAGCAGCTGTGCCCGATGTACAAACAATAGCAACCGGTTCATGCAACTCTTCAATCAAGCCTATTGCAAAAAAGCTTGCACTTCTTTCATCTACAATAGAATATGTCTTGAAAAAATCATCATGCTCAACCGAATATACAAACGGAGTATGTCGTGTACCTGCAGAAATAACAATGTGTTTAATATTAAACTTTTTTAAAAGCGAAACTAATATTTGAATGTTTTTCAAACTACTATACATTCTTGATTCTCCCTTTTATCTTGTTCAAGAATTTTGAAACAAATAATTTCATATAATCAAATTCTTTCATCTTTCTATAACAAACAAAGAAGATAAGATTTGGCACAACGCAACAAATTAATGCCTTAATAATCAAATAGACTATACCGTTTTCAGGCAATAAATTACATATCAAAAGTGTAGCAAAACCTGCCACATTTGTAATTATCAAATAGTAAAACAACTGACCGAAATACTCTTCTGCCGATTTTTTAAAATAATTTTTAAATAAAATATGAGACCCCCACGGAATATTTATAAAAACGGTGCAAATCAAAGTGGATATAATTACACCGTTCATTCCAATAAATTGAACCAATATAATATTAACAATTAAATTAACTGCCGTTGCAACTAATGGTCTAAACCTATCCTCCCACCACAGACCTGCTGCTTCACGGTAAGTATAGGTCATAGTTGTAAGTCTTGGCAAAAAGAAATAAAGAACCATTAAGTAAACTGTTAAAAAAGGAAATAAATACTTGCCTCCTATCCAAACTTTAATAAACGGCTGATATAAACATAAAAGACAAACTGAACACCAACTTGTTATCCAACCATTTGCAAATGTAAAATTCTTAAAATCTTTATAATTATCTTCTACTGAATTGGTAATCATTTTATTACCCACACCGGCAGTAATGGATGATGTAATAATTGTGAGAAAAGCAATAATTGATGTTTGTATATAATAGTAATTATTGTATATTGCAAGTGGTGTCAAACCTAAAAACGAAGAAATAACAATAGTATCTACAGAAGTAAAAATAACATTATAAATCTTAAACGAAAGTAAACCGATAATTCTCTTTTTTATTGATTTTTTTTCTTCAACCGATATTTTTCCTTTGCATATAATATCAGGAAACATTTTTTTAGCTAAATATGCATTTGCTAAATTTGTGACAATAGTTGCTAAAGGCAAAACTACAATGTAGACATAATAATTATGAGTAAAGAGTAAAAGAATAATTTGCAACAGGTTGCTTGAAATGTTAATAACGGTAGCTCTTTTACTCAAAAGGTCATTTCTTTGGTATGCTGAAAAAAGTGATTGCTTATATGTAAATAAATAGTATCCTATTACAGTATTAAACAGGTATATTAAATAAAGAATATAAATGTTAATATCAGGTGGATATGTTCCTTTTATTAATTTTGGTAAAAAAGGCAATATTGCCAAACCTAAAACAAGAATTATCGTACCGATTATTTGATACACTTTTTTATAAACATTTAAAAGAGCACACAAAGAATCTTTATCATCGTTTGCAATAGGCTTATACATACTGAAAACAATCGCAGTTCCTATTCCAAGTTCAGAAATACTCAGCACCTGCAATATTGAGGAAAACAAACTATTTAAGCCTAAATATTCAGAACCAAGTACTTTAATAAATACTGTTCTGCATACAAACGGCATTAAAACAGATGCAAGTTTTTCAACAACTCCCCATATCATATTTCGCACTGCATTTTTACTTCGTTCAATCTTCATTTATATCCGTTATACCTTTCAGCTATTGAAAATTTTATTATCTAACCAATATTGAATGCTTTGAGCAAAAAGTCATTTGCCTTGTTTCTTTCTTTTTCTAATATATCATAACCGGTGCTGTAATCATGTTCAAAAGCATTATCCATCTCAAAATTATCAACATATTTTCTTTCAATATTAAATTTCTTCAAAAATGTTTCGATTCTTGAACTCATATTATTCCCTGCACTCTGCCTGTCAAACACTAAAAACGGCTTGTCAAAAAGAAATGCGAAAACACAAGCATGAAAAGAATCGGTTAAAACCATTGTAGCATTATCGACTAAATTTAAAAATTCACTCGGTCCTGCCGCATATACATCAGGTTGTTTGCAATCAAGTAAATTGTAAACTTCCAAATCGAATTTTTCAGATATAGTTTTTAAATATTGATTCGCCTTATCATCTTTTCCACCAAGAAAATATGTTAATATATATTTTTTATTTGTATTAACCTTTTGTGGCTTTTTTTCAATTTTTCTCCACTCGTCGGCACTAAGCATCATTGTGGGGTCAATAACAACCGGACATGTTCTTCCGGTCAAATCTTCAATTATTTTTTCACCGGCTTCTTCCCTAACTGATAAATATTTTATTGACTGCAAATTTTTTTTAAAGTGATCTTTCCATTCATCTGCAATTTCTTCAACACCAAAACTTGGAGCAAAACAAATTTTTTGTTCGTTCCTTGCAAATGTAAGAAGAAACAGTTCTTTTTTTAACGGTTGGTCTCCATACCATTTATAGTTCCAAACTTGGTCACTTCCGAGAACGAAATAGTCTTCTTCGTTTTCCAAGCCTTCCAATGAAGTTATTTGCTTTATATTCACATAATTGTCATTAAATTTTTTGAACACTACACGCCTTTTGTATCCGTTTGTCCAAACATTTTTATCTTTCGTAAGTTTATAAAATGTCACTGCGTGAAGGAATTTATGCATTTTATCTTTTGAAGTTATCTCTTCTCCTTCGCAAGAATAAGTTGTTGCTTCAATATTCAACTTTTTCAAAACCTCTTGAAGAGCATAATTTTGCAGTCTATTGCCATAATTGGCTTGTGGGTCACAAAGTGTAATAATTCCTGCCCTCATTGTTAATTCCTTTCACAATAATTCCTAATGTCTAATTCATAAATGATACACGAATATTTTTTTAACCTTTAATAACATATTTCTCAAAACATCGTGATAACTTTTTTTATTATTACTGTTTTGACCTGCACAAAGGAAGTCAAAAAGTTCATCATATTTCTTAGTTAACACAAAATCAGAATAAATTTTGTTATATTCTTGATTTGTGAATTTTTCATCATTAGCAAATATATACGGGCTGAATATATCGGTAGTTTCTTCTATTTTCTTAACAGCCTCAACTCTATCGTCTTTCAAATGCGGTATGTACATTTTGCACACATCAACATACTCGTGAAATGCAAAGTCTTTAATAAGCGACACTTTTTTATTTTCCGGCAAAGAAGATTTTTTTACTGCTTGGCACAAAATATCGGTATATTGCTTAAGCCAAATATTATACTTTTCATAATATTTACCACAAGCGTTATTAACATTGAGCATACTGTAAAAATAAACATTTTTGTCTATTGCCGTAAACTTGTCGCAATATTTCAAATATTCCCATACAAAAATACGGTCCTCGCCAAATTCAATGCCTTCGCTAAACTTTATTTGATGATTATTAATAATATCTGTTTTATAAAGTTTTGCCCACGGACTTCTCAATATAATATGATACTCAACCAACTTGTTGATTTCATCAACTGATAAAGTTTCATTTTTCAGTTCTTGTATGATTTTATTACCGGTTATACCAACAAACATTCCTGTTCCGAAGCAAAAATCCGATTCGTTATTTTCAATACCATTAACTAAATCTGCTATTGCAGTTTGAGGAAGCCAGTCATCGCTGTCAACAAAGATTACATATTTACCGGTTGCTTTTTCCAAGCCTAAATTTCTCGCAGATGAAACTCCACCGTTTTTCTTATGGAAAACAACTATTCTGCCGTCCCTTTTTGCAAGTTTGTCGCACAGTGCACCACTTTTATCGGGCGATCCGTCATCAACAAGAATTATCTCTAAATTTTTATATGTTTGTTTGCAAACACTTGAAACACATTTTTTCAAATATTCTTCAACATTATATACCGGAATAATAACAGATACCTTGTTTTCCATGCTAACCCTCTTTTTACTTCAGTTTTATTATTATTTTTTTCACCAACAATTTAAGTTGCTTTTTCGTTTTGTTTAACCTGACTTTATGTATAAATGAATTGTGATTAAATATTGCCATTTTTGCCATATTGGAAATTAAACCATCAGGCGAAATTGTTTTTGACAATTCTAAATAGTCATTTTTCATTTGAGCATAAATTGAATCGTATATATCTTTATATTTTTTATAGTCGGCTTCTATAATTGCTGACATTAAAACTGCACTGTCATTTATTTTTTTATATGCTACAAATTTATACAAATCAGGAAAGTTAGATTTATAATAGTCACTCAAACTTTGTGCGCAATCAAGGAGTGCCAACTTTCTTTCGGAAAACGAAGATTGCTCGGTACTGTTTGGCCTGATATTTTGAATGTACATACATTCACCGATATGAACTGCTTTTTTACATCTGCCTAAAACCGAGTGCATAATATACGCATCTTCGTTAGCTGTGAATTTCGGAAAGCGAATATTATCAAAAAGAGCTTTTTTATAAACCTTATTACACGGACCTGTATGTACATTGGGCGTTGTTACATATTCTTTCATCAACTGTTCTGTATTCCAACATACTTCATTTGAAAAAACAGGCTCATCATGAAGCTTAATGCCATTATTAACAGCAATTCCACAAAGTGCTATATCTGCATTATTTCGTTCAATAGCACCTACCATAGCTTCAATCATATTAGGTTTAATCAAATCGTCGCTGTCAACAAAAGCAATATACTCGCCTTTGCACTTATCAAGTGCCACATTTCTTGCGACACCCTGCCCTTCATTTTTTTTATGAATTACAATAACTCTGCTGTCTTTTGACGCAAATTTATCACAAATTTGAGGGCAATTATCTGTCGAGCCGTCATCAACTAAAAACACTTCAAGATTTTTATAAGTTTGTGATAATACCGACTCAATGCATTTTTTTAAATAATCTTCAACATTATAAACGGGAATAATCACCGTAACGAGTGATTCCATAATCAAATTCCTTTATACCAACTATTTTTAATAACTTCTGCTTTGCTCATAGGGCCATCAGAAAACAAATCGGTGTTTTTATTTTCATCAAGTAATTTTACTGTTTGCACAAACCTTTCGGCGGCAACTTCATAATTCCATAATGAAGCAATAGTATATACTGCGTTTGAACTGATTTCTTTTCTTCCTTCTTCATTATTCAAAAGAAATTTCACTTTTTCATATGCATCATTTGAATCATTAACTTTAAAAATAAGTCCGTTTTTCCCATCTTTAATCAAATAAGGTACTGAACCTGCTGCACAACTTGCAACGACTGCACAGGCATTACTCATAGCTTCGTTTAAAGTTGCTCCCCAACCTTCTTTAAAATCACTTGTAAAGAGGAAAATTTCACTTTCAGCCATCATATCCATTAATTCATCATGACTTTTTGAGCCTATAAGTTTAACTTTTTCATTCAAATTTTTTTGATTAATTAAATCAGATACAACACTATATTGAGGACCTTCGCCGACAATATTCATTTCAAAATCATACCCGTCTTTGCAAAGCCTTTCAGCAATATTAATCGCTATTTCAGGATGTTTCCAATCAAGCATTCTGCCTGCCCAAAGAATGGTATTTTTCTTTTTGGAAACATTTTCACTTGATTTTGTATTAGGAAAATATCCCCATTTAAAGCATTTTTCAACCGGAAAATTAAGCAATGATAATTCATATGACAAATACGCACTTGCACAAAGAACATACATATTTTTATTCTTATATTTTACTATTCTGTCTTCAATCTTTTTACGAGTAGTAGGTATAAATCTTCTCCACAAACCTTTTTTCAAAAATCTTTCCGAATATAAAAATGAGAGCTTGTTGTCCCTCATTCTGAGTTCTATGAGTTCGTTAGGACAAGCACCGAATATAACTGCATCTGCATTTATAATCATATCTTCGACTTTGTTTTTATTTTCAGAATTGTAGTTTATAACATAAGGTGCATCGGTCGTTGTTTGATAACCTTGACTGCCACCGGCTTGCGTTGCAATAAAATTAAAATTGTCACATAATTCAATCATCTTTTTGCAAAAAGGTATTTGATGATGATTTAAAAAATTTGATACAAATATAATATTCATAATCATTTCTCCTACTGCCAAAAGAACCTGTACGGCACGAAATCACTTCCGTGCAGTCTGTAAGCAAAAAGCAAAACAGCCAATGCCAAAACGATTATATAAATATGCGTTTTTTCTCTTCTTGAAGTAATACGAATTGCATTTGGCAATGCACCTATTTGCGAAAAAGCAAAATAAAAACTTATTCTTTCAGCTGCCTGTGCACCAAAATAGCGCATTGCAAAGCACGCCATTCCGACTATTAAAACATATAGTAATGGCGTTTCATTTTCTTTCGGTGTATAACTGTAATAAACCAACGAAACGATAAATATCAGTATGTAAACAGCAAGAGCAACAAAACCACCGGATGAAACAGTATTACTGTACTCTCTGTCGAATACATTATTTGCAACACCTATAATATTCTTAGAAAGAAATACAGCCACTGCCGATATTCCGAGTACAACGCATACTTTTATCCAAGAGAAATCTAATCTGCACAAAATATAAACAACAAAGAACACTATTGCTGTTTGGTGGAATGCAGTTGCTAATAATACAAGCAATACAAAACGGATAAGATGTTTTCGTTTTGCCTGCTCATAAGCAAAAAGGCATATACTCATAGCGATACTTTGGCGCATACCTTGAAGATTAAAAAGCATTAAGCCAAGGGTAATATATGAAGTTATCGAAAGTGGTATATCATCACTATTGTTATCAATAAAATAGAAAATACTTGATATAAACATAAGTGATGATATTACCAACAGCCATTGTGGGTCTTTAAAAATTCTTGATAAAAGGAATATGAAAAACTGCGCACCCTTTTCAAAATAGTCCGGGTCATAATATTCTTTCCAAGAAGAACATCCTATTGCTGTTTTCATTGTGTTGTAATAGTTTTGTGTATCTGTACTGCCCAAGCTGTAATGACGCAAACCCAAAATCACAAACATTACTGCACCACAAATAATATAATATATTATTTTTTTCTTTTTGTTTTCTTCTAATCTTAAGTCAGAATAAAAGCATCCTAAAATTATCGGGAAAACAGCAAGTAAAATGTATATAGCCATTCTTTTCTCCGTGTTTTTTAAATTATTTCTCTATACATATCTAAATAGTCAGAAATGTTTTTTTCTCTGTTGTGTGCAACTGTCGCTTTATCTATTGCTGCCTTTGAAAAGGATTTGCAAAGATTTGTATCATCAAATAACATTTCAATTCTATTTGCAAGATATGGTACTTCTTGATAATCATACAAAAATCCGTCTTGCTTATCAGAAATAAAATCTGCCATACCACCTCTGAATGAAGCAATAACAGGGCAACCCAAAAACATACTTTCTCTCAAAATAAGCGAAGTGCCCTCAATTGCCGACGGAATAACAGTAATACGACTTTTTAACATATTTTCACACATTTGAGCACCTGTTTGCCTACCCAGAAATTCAATGTTTGATGTCAAATCATATTTAGCTATTAATTTTGAAATATATTTTGAATAAGCGCTGTTAACGATTAACTTTCCGTCACTGCCCATTCCAGGGACAAGTAGTTTAATATTAGGATATTTGGGCTTAAGCAATGCAACTGCTTCAATTAATTTATGTACACCTTTTAGCGGTGTTCCACCGGGATTTGTAAATATAGTATATGGTTCGCATTTGTCAGCATCCCATTTATTTGAAGAATACAGTTCATCTCTCAAATTATACTCAATTTTAAACACTTTTAATTTAGGATTAATTGCCTTACAAATGGAACTGTCCCATGTGTTTACTGCGTTAACATACTGAACTCTTTTAAGAATTTCCTTTTCGTGTTCTGCATTTTTTTTATGGATAAAATGCATTTCAATTTCACCATTTAAATGAATATTCTGGCTAAGCGTTCTGCCAAATATAAAATGTCGAATAGGAACCTCTCCAAAATCAACATCTTTGATTCTGTTGAGTATTCCTTGAATTGATACTACAGCTTTAACATTTGGACACGCTCTTAAAAACGAAAGACCATGAGAATATTCGGTTCCGTGAAGATGAACTATATCTGGTTCAAATTCATCGTTAATTTTTTTCCAATAATCTTCGTATTTCTTTGTGTAAAAAAGCATATTTTTGCCATTGCCCGGCAACATATAGTATGTAATATTGTTGATTTTTTCAACTTTATAAGTAGTGCCGTAAACACAGGCAATCGCCAAATTGACATTTGGTTGATTTGACAACATTTTTGAAATATCAATCATCCAAGTGCCACTGCTTCCGGTCTGAATGTTCAAATGTTCTGCAAGTTCAGGCATCACCATATTTACAATCCACAAAATATTCATAAATTATCTGTCACCTCAAAATAGCATCAATGCTATGCGCTTAAATATTTGATTTTTTTGTTTTTATTCTGTCGTCACCCGGCAGGCTGATGATTGAATCGTTAATAGTTTTTGACTCTCTAAGCCGATTAACAAAATCAACTATGACCTTGTCATATTCATCACCTATTATTAATTTAGGATTAATTGCAGTAAAATAAAAACCGACATTCATTGAGCTTTTATCGTCGGAATAAAATCTGCCAACCTTATCAAGATAAGCTCCACCTGATAAAACACCTGATAAAACATCGATAAGCATTGCAATAGCATATCCTTTAAACCCTGCCATAGGCTGAACAAGACCTTGAATTGCTTCATCAGGGTCGGTTGTAGCATTTCCGTTTTTATCTAATGCCCAACCACTCGGAAGTGATTTTCCTTGTTCTTTGTATTCTTTAAACTTAGACTTAGCAACAACGCTTGTTGCCATATCAATAATAATCGGTTCTTTATTTGGTACCGGTATAACAGCAGCAAAAGGATTTGTGCCAAGCATCTTATCTTTGCCACCGATAGGTGCCATTTGTGCCGGACTATTACAACAAACAAAACCAATCATTCCCTGTTTTGCAGCCATTAACGGATAATAAAATGCAGGACCCAATGTATTGTTATTACAACTGATTACATGAAAAATTCCGACTTCTTTTGCTTTTTCTATTGCATAATTCATACAATAATGTGCACTCACAAAACCAAAAGAATTGTCACCGTCAATCAGTGCGAAAGAAGGCGTTTCTTTTATGTGCTTAAAATTCGGAGTGGTATTGTACGCACCTCTTTCAAAACGATTAATATGCGTTTCCAAAATTCTTACGCCATGTGATGTTACACCATACAAATCTGCCGTTGCCATAACATCTGCGATAATTTCACATTGAGTAAAAGGAATATCCTTTTTTCGCAATGTTTCAATTATTTCATTTTTTTCATTTTCAAATGAAAAACTCATAATCACTCTCCGTTTGCAGCTTTGCAAATTGTATCAATAAATGTCTTTTTAACATTTGATTCTTCATGATTTCTCTTTCCACAATCAAATGCTTTTCTACCATACTCCGAAATTTTTTCAGGGTTACTAATCAAATTTTTAAGCTTAGGCTCAATCTCGCTATATTCTGTTGCAATAATTGCAGAATCGTTTTCTGTCAAATATTCAATAGGTGCAATTTTTTTATCACCTATTGCAAAAATGCATTTGCCACTTGCAAAATAGTCAGTCAATTTTGTTGAAAACGAAAGTCTTGCATCATATCTGTGTGCCTTTTCGAGTGATTCAACAAAAACAACTATATCGGCATCACTTTGAATTTTAGCAACTTCTTCTTTTGGAACAGCACCTTTATAATGGCAACCGTTAGAATTCAAATAACCCATAATCTTATCGTCAAGCACTGTCGGTGAATAAATATCAAGCGTTGCCACTTCTTCATCTTTATTAATATCTTTCAAAGCTTTTGAAATTTCGACGAGAGAATTTGCACGACCTATAAGCAAATTGCCTGTATAAACCATTTTTATAGGTTTGTTCGGTTTTATTTCTTTAAATTCCAAATTGCTGTAATCAATGCCTTTTGTTAAAACCACACTATGCGTACCAAAAAGATTGTCGGTATCTTTAGCTTCTGTTTTTGTTATTGTGAACATTTCATCGCAATTTTTTGCCAATTTTTTAACAACACGGCGAAGCATAAATCTGTGAATATATGCAAAAACATTTTTTCCACAGGACATATAAGAATAATTATCATCTGCAAGATAACAAACATATGGCTTGGGGAATTTTTTAAGTATGTATTGCTGAATTTTTGCAGTATATACTACAGGATAAATAGGAACAAAATAAACATCTGCGTCAAAATCTTTAACAAAATTATCAAGATCATTTGTTTTCCACTTGCCCAAACTCCAAACAATTTCACGCATAATTGTCATAAGCCAAGATTTCTTTTTATGAGCTTTTGAATAAAGATTTTTTTCTGCTTCAACTGCTTTTTTATCAGCTTCTTCACCGTTATATACTCTTTTACCTACAGATTTTCTGTTAATCACGCTATGAATAATTTCATTTTCGGAAATTTGAAAAAATGTGTTACAAACAGGAGTGTTAGGCAAATCTGATTTGGTATAAATTTGCGCCACTTTGTCAGGGGTCCAAAATTTAAATAAATCAGTTTGAGTATGTATTCCACTGTCACTTCTCCATGTGCTTAATGATATAGCCAATACCTTTGGCAAATTTCCTTCACTGTAACTGTTTTCCATATTATTTTATCCTATCAAGTATTTTTAATCCTAATACAGTAATATCAAAGCCTAATATTTTATAAATTTTTGCTACTGTTTGAGGGCGTTTACTCATGCTGTATTTCAAAAGCCAAGATAAATTTTTGATTCGTTTTTTATACTGCTTTTTGTCACTTTCTTTAACTCGGTTATAAATAACCAAAAGATTACTGTAGTATTTAGCTAATGAACCGAACAACGCTGTTTTAAATTCTTCATCTTTTAGTTTTGAAACATTTTTGCTCCATTTTTCTAATATGTAAACAAAATCTTTCAGATTTTTGATTTTTAATGATGTTGTAACCGAGTTTGCTCTTTGCCTGTAAGCAATAAATGATTCGTCAATAAATTCAATGTTATTTGAATGAATAATCAAATCATAATTCCAATCCATATCTTCACAAACTAAATTCACATCAAATTTAATATTATTTTTCGCTATAACTTCTTTTCTGATAGCTTTTATCCAAGCCATACCATAAAAAGAATCATTTTTAACTAAAGATTTGATTTTTTGAGCATAAGAGCTTTTTTCCATTGCATCTTTATAATCAAATCTGCAATTTTCAAATTTTTTTGTATCATCAAAATACTTTTGATATTTATAAAATATTAAATCGGCATTATTTTGCGTTTTTTCATTGATTTTCTCAAGAAAATCATTTTTTATTATAAAGTCGTCGCTGTCGATAAATATAATATATTCGCCTCTTGCTGTATTTGCTCCAAGATTTCGTGCTTCTGACTGACCACCGTTTTTCTTATGAATAACATTGATATTACTATGCTCTTTTGCAAATTTATCGCATATAGCAGGACTGTTATCTGTTGAACCATCATCGACTAAAATAATTTCATAATCGGTAAATGTTTGAGAAAGTATACTTTCAATACATTTTGTCAAGTACTTTTCAACATTATATATAGGCAAAATAACACTGAACTTCAATTTTATCACCTTTCCGCAACTTGATTCAAATCAAGCAAAATATTGTTTAACATAATAGGACGGTCAAAATATTTTTCTGCTCTTTTGCGACCGGCTTTTGCCATATTTTCTCTTAATTCACTATCGTTCAAAAGCTTTTCCATCCCGTTTTTGAGCGAGTCTATATTTTTCACCTCAACAAGCCAACCGGAAATTCCGTTTTCAACAACTTCCGACGGACCCGGAATATCTGTAGTAATAATCGGAATTCCGACACCCATAGCCTCCTGCAAAACCTTGCCGAAACCCTCTCTGTATGTTGGGTGAACCAAAAGGTTAAACATAGCCATATGCTTATAAACTTCATTTGGTGGTACATTACCTGTCAAAACTATATTTTGATTATCTTTGGCATATTTTAAATTTTCATCACTTATAGGGTTAGTATCATCAAGCATACCAACCAGAGCAAGATATACATTTTGGTTATTTTTTGAAACCGATTTAAAAGCTTCAATCAATTCATTAATACCCTTATCTGCATTAATTCTGCCTACATAGCCATAAACGAAAGCATCTTGAGGAATATTATATTTTTCTCTCAATTCCTTTTTTACTGACTCATGGTCAAAAGAATCACATTCTTTTAAACTTACACCCGTCGTTCCACCGATACCTACAACCGATATTTTTTCTGCCTTGCAAAGTCCCTCATCTATTGCAAATTGCCTGTTCATAGGACTTTGTGCACGGATAGTCGTAGACATTTTACAAGTTATTTTTTCAACAGTTTTAAAAACTTTTTTCTTAATTCCGTCAAACGAAACATAACGAAGTCCACACTGACTGTAAAGCCTTACTTTAACCCCACTCAAAAAACCTGCTACAGACGCATAAAGCGAAACATTAGGCGAGGTATAATAAATAACATCATACTTTTCTTTTTTAAAAAGTTTGATTAAAAATGCAGTGCATTTAAAAATATCAGAAACACTTGCACCCCTGTGCATAGGAAGATTTACACACTTTGCATAATCTTTATTTCTTTCAATAAACCCGTCTTCCATATCACATACCAATGTTACTTCGTATCCGTTTTTTGAAAGATTACGCATTGAATCAACAATAAACCAATCCATAGTTTTTGAAATTGTTGTCAACGCACATATTTTTATAGGTGGCTTATTACTCATTTTTATTCTCCGTTTGATTTACAATTTCATTAACAAGTTGTTTTACTTTTTCATGATTTAAAAGCAATTCTTGTTGAGTCATTTTTGCAGCAATTTCTTCCGTTTTTCTTATATTTTCAATTTCCGTACCGAAAACTTTTCCGATTTTTTCTAAATCATCAATTTTGTCTGCATTACAAAACGACCTTGAAAGAATTGCACATTTTGAATCTAAACGATAATGTTCTTTAATTATATATTCAGCAGGTAATACACCGTAACCTATCCTTGCAATTCCACCGAAACCATATTTATTTGTTTCTTGGCTTATTTTTTCACAAATATTATCAACCGTACCGTTAGCCAAAAGTTCAAACATAAAATCTAAACCGTATGCCAAATGCAAATCGTTGAGCCCGATATGAATTTCGTCTATACCGTCTACTTCTAATATCTCGTCCAAATTTTCAACTGCTTCACGGGTTTCCAAAAGAAGCATTGTTTTTGTTCTTTTACCTACTGCATTGACAAATCTTTTAACATCATCTGCAGTTTTAAACATAGGGAGCATTATAATGTCTGCTCCGGCATTAACAACTTCATCAATTTCTTGTTCGGTGCTGCTCCATTTATCCGTTTCTTCATGAATAGGATTAACTCTTACAAGCAGTTCACTTGTTGACAAAACAGTTCTAAGTCTTTGAACATCTTTAACTGTATGATTCGATTTAACGGTATTCATACCTTTCTGTCTTTCTTCTTTGCCGATATATTCCATATCAACAAAAATCCTGTCAACACCTGCATTTTGTGCAATCTTAGCAATTTCGGTGTTATTAGTAATATACATCAATTTTAAAGACATACTTTTCTCTCTTTACTCAGCAATCTTTTCTTTCTCTTTTTTAAGTTCTCCTGTTCCGCCTTCAACAACGCCGTCTGTTTTAACTACTGAAAGAACAGAATCAAGGAAACATTTTGCATCAAATGCAAAGCTTAAATTTTCAACATACTCACCGTCGAGTTTTGCCTTTTCTTCAATTTCAAGTTCGTCACGACCGTTAATTTGTGCCCAGCCGGTCAAGCCCGGTTTAACATCGTTTGCACCGTACTTATCTCTTTCGGCAGTAAGCAAATCCTGATTCCACAAACCCGGTCTCGGTCCGATTACTGACATATTACCGACAAAAATTTCCCATATTTGAGGAAGCTCATCAAGGCTGTGTGCTCTGATAAACTTGCCTACTTTTGTTATGTACTGCTCAGGATTTTCAAGCTGATGAGTCGGAATATCATGAGGAGTATCAAGACGCATACTTCTAAACTTATGAAGTTTGAAATATTGCTTATTTTGACCCATTCTTTTTTGTGTGAACAAAACAGGACCCGGGTCCTCAACTTTAATGGCAAGTGCAATTGCACCCATTACAGGAGACAATGCAACCAAGCCACCAAATGACAAAACCACATCAAGTCCCCTTTTTACATATTTATCATAAAAATTCGAAGTATAGTCAGAATTTGCAACAGCCTCAAGGTGACCTTTCACGCCGTCGGCATTTTCCTTGTCGTTTTCATCAGATACAAAAACGACCTTTTTACCCTCGAGTTCATTTTTCTGTTCAGGTTCGTTTTCATAAACAGAATCGGCTTTTGTCTTCTTAGCTACAACAGTTAGTCCAACAAACGCACTTCCTATTAATGCTGCCGAAACACCTAATATTTTGCCTATTTTCTTTTCAAAAAAAGACATCTAATATCCTCCAAAGCTTAAATAACTTTTACTATATTCATTTCCATTGATTCTTCTGCGTTCTTATTAACTTCCTCAGGGCGTTTAAAGGTTGGCACAACCGAACGAAGTGCCTCTCTTGCCAAGTCATCGTCTTTTGACTTAATTGCATTCTTAAGCACCGAAAGTTTTTGCTCGACCTCATCATATGAAATCGGTTTTTCTCTTTCGACGAAAATCAATTCATTATCTGTAGTGTCAAGTTCATCCGTTCTGACTAATAATTCTTCATAAAGTTTTTCACCGGGACGAAGACCGGTTTCAATAATTTCAATATTATGAGCGCCGGAAAGGTTAATCATATTTTTAGCAAGGTCATAAATCTTAATCGGCTGACCCATATCGAGAACAAATATTTCGCCGTTTTTAGCCATTGAACCTGACTGAAGAACAAGTTGAGATGCCTCCGGAATAGTCATAAAATAACGGATTATTCTCTTATCAGTCAAAGTGACCGGACCGCCTTCCGCAATTTGCCTTTTAAATAGCGGAATTACAGAACCTGCCGAGCCGAGAACATTACCGAATCTTGTACAAGAGCACTTAACCTTACCTCTTGTACTATAGCTTTGCACAACCATCTCGCACATACGCTTTGTTGCACCCATAACATTTGTCGGGTTGACTGCTTTATCGGTTGACACCATCATAAATCTTTCAACACCGTATTCTTCGCAAAGCTCAAGCACATTTTTCGTTCCGAAAACATTGTTTTTTATTGCCTCAACGCAATTATGTTCCATAAGAGGAACATGCTTATGTGCAGCAGCATTAATAACTATTTGCGGGTGATATTTTTCAAAAACAACGCTCATTGCGTCTTTATCGGTGATTGATGCAATTTCAACTTCTAAATTAAAATCTTTACCGTATTTAAATTTTAATTCTTGCTGAACATCATAAACACCGTTTTCATAAATATCTAAAACGATAATTTGCTTAGGGTTCATTTTAGCAAGCTGACGGCAAAGTTCACTTCCTATTGAGCCTCCACCACCTGTAATTAAAACAACCTTGTTGCAATAATATTCAAAAGTTCTTTCATCAGCTACTGTAATTTGCTTTCTGAAAAGCAAATCTTCAATATCAAACTCACGAAGTTGACGCTTTTTTCCTGCTGTTTGAAACGACGGATAATCATAAATTTTTATTTTGCATCCTGATTTTTTATAATATTCATAAAGTTCTTTTGTATTTTCTGTTGATTCGGGTAATGCAAAAATAATTTCCTTAACGCTTTCCTGTTTTAAAATATCAAAAGTGTTTTCTTCCTCTTGATATACAGGAATGCCGTGAATTTCTCTTCCTGTTTTTTCATTGTTAATATCAAAAAAGCACTTTGGTATATATGATGAATTTTTATTTGAAAGCAATTCTTCGGCAAGACTTACTCCGACACTTCCGGCACCTACAATTGCAACATAGATTTTATGAGAATCATCATCCTTTTTAACATTTACGCCAAGTGCAAATATCCTAAGAAGCGCTCTCATTATTTTACCTTTGACACTAAGCTCATTGCCGTATTTAAAGCAATAACGATATGCCATTCTCATTGCAAGAATTACAAGAGTATCAAATGCAGTCAATGCTATCAATTTTGAAATAGAAAAGCGTTCAAAATTGAACAAGCCGCAGCAAATAGATTCAAAACAAATATAAAGGAACATGCTCACCAAATCGGCAAGTAACAATTTCATATAACACTGTATTCCGCCGTATCGCCATATTTGGTTGTATATTTTACCGAATAATCTGCACAAAAAGACTAAAATATATCCGGAACAAAAGTTAATTACAATGTCCCTGATACTCATAGTTCTAAGACTGTTATTGAGCAAAAACATCAAACAAAATGTCAACAAATATACAATTGTATCATAAAAAACAAGCGTCCACTTAATGCTGAATATTTGTTTTAATTTCGTTTTCATAAAATATCTCCAACACAAAATTTGGGCAAAGAAAAAGACTTTTTGACACGACGGATCGGTTGCGTTTTTGACGCAACTTATTTCAAGTATCCAAAGTCTTTAAAAAGCACATATAAATTTCAATTGCATAAAATTCAGCAAATTTATGCTTTCCCACAACGACGCATTAAGGCGTTGCGTCATCCATACCCAAAATTATTACACTATTAAAAAGATTATAATTTATATTTATTATATAGTATGTATAAATGAGTGTCAACAAAAAATTATCAATTTCGACATATTTATGTAACAACTTGTCAGATAAGTTACAAAGTGTACTATTAAGGGTTCAAGATTAGTTCATATCAGTTCATATATTTTTCTTCAAGCATTTCCTTAAAACGCTTGCCACCGAAAATAAAAATCCTTTCACCGTCAACAATATCCGAAACAGGATATTTATAATTGACATCTCGATTAATTTGGACTGTATTCATAATTGAATCATTTATGTATCTGCAAAACATATCTCCGTCAAGTGCAAAATCAGAAACCACATGATTTACATAACTAATCATTCGTTTATCTTTGAGTGGAGCAAAGGCAAACGATTTTGAAGCATTAGTATATTTCGGCAATATATTTTCAGTCATATTTTTATCATTTTCATAAATTTTCTTCATATAAAAAACTACTGCATTATAAATATTTTCAAGCATATCAACTTTAAAATCGATAAGAAAAACAGTAAATTTACTTGCAAAATTTACAATGGCAAGGCTTTTTCTGCCGTTAACATCAAACGACTTCATTCCCCATTCAAATAGGCTTTTGCCCGTTTCTTTTTCTATAATCTGTTCAAATTCACGCTTATATTCACCGTCAAGTTTTTTAATCGGTTTCAGTCCGTATTCTTTGAAGGTCTTTTTAGTTGCATAAAAGATCATAAAAGTTCTCCTTTTAATACATTGTTTTCATCGGTTTAATTCTTTATAGCGCTAATATACTTCCATTCATTTTTACAAATTCCGGCAGTATCTAAGATTGACGAAATCACAAAAATCGGGTCAAGTGATGATTCACCGTCAAATTTATTAAAACAATTTGTTGCAACATAGTAAGCAAGCGTATCATTAGTACATTTGCAAACTTTTCAATCATTTTGTCCATTTATTTCATATTTATGTTAGCATAAATCAGATTCATTATCAATGTAAGTCTTGAATAAAACGCAATAAAGCCAAATAAATCGATGTGAATAGTGAAACGGTCGCTTAAATGCAACCCAAATTAAGATAAAAATAATAACGCCCATCAATGATGAGCGTTAAGTTATTGTTCTAATGATAAGTGTTTGTCTAAGTTCATTTTAGCATAAAGAATATTAGTTACATACACAGTTTTATTATCATTATCAACTGTATAAAAAATACAATAATTATCAACAGATACCATTCTTAAATTATATGATTTATATTTTTCTTTATCGTATTCTTTAAACCTTTCCGGCATGGTTGCTAATGATTGAATTAGATTTTTAATCTTATAATATAAATTTGATGCCGCATGTGGCATTTTTAATTCAATTGATATATATTCAATAACTGCTTTTAAATTGTTTTCAGCCTCTTCAGACATCATTACTGTATAATTCATAAATTGTATTGCCTTTCAATATCGCCAAAAACATCCGATGCAAGATGCATCTTGCCTTCTTCCACATCATTTAAGCCTTTTTTAATTCGAGCGTCCACTTCTTTCTCGGACATATACGATATATCAAGAGGGTTTCTTGGAAGTTTCATTTCAAAAGGTATACCATCTTGCAAGATAATTTGTTTATAGAACATATTGATTGCATTTGAAACAGGAATACCAAGAGCTTCAAGAATATTTTCAGCCTCTTCTTTAATTTCCGGTTCAATTCTAACTGATACATTTGCTGATTTTGCCATAATTATTACCCCTTTCATTTATTCTTTCTATATTATTATAGCACTTTGTATCAACAATAGCAATACAATTAGTTTGCTGAAACTGTAATATTTTAACCGGACAAATCCAAAAAAATAACCGGACAGCTGAAAAAGCAGTATTTTTGTTAAAATTTGACTGGACAAAATCTAATTAGTTTTACCGGACTCAATTTATATTAAACCGGACAAAATTATCAGTTTTGCTGATATATAAATGTAAGTTCCTACTTATATTTATATATTATATATTAGTCATTCTTCATATTAGTTATTCTTGCCTTAACAGAATTAGCATTCTTTTCTTTTAAAAAATTATATCTTATAAGTTATATATTATAGGAGCAATGCAAAAATCCAACACAAGAGCTGACAAAAGCGATAACTATGTTATAGCGTCCTAAAGAAATAATTAAAAAGCAAAACCGACAACAACGACATATAAAGCACTTGGTTTTTTATTGAGAACATAATGTTTATCTAATCACGATTTAGTAAATCACGATTAGACAATATCATAAAAACAGCTATGTAATGGTTATTCTTTTCGAAAGTGCAATGAGTTTTACAAAAATTCTTTTTGCAGAAAAAACAATACAAAACTTTACAATCTTGAGCAAATCGTAGAACAAAATTAAATAAAAATATGTCATTAGCCGATTGGTTTTCGTTTGAAAATTAGTCGTTTTTTTGCGTTTAATAAAATTAAAACATCATACCCTCCGAACAAACTAAGTAAAAAAGAGCCAAATCTTCAAAAAAAGAAGACTTGGCTCTTTGATTTTTTTAATTGTGAACTTTTTGTAAACCTTGGAAAAAACCATGTTATTTTTTCTTAATATTCGCGATTTATTATATGGAAACTGATTTTTCAAATTATTATTTATGTCTGATTTTCTGAAAATTCATTTATTACAAACAAAAATGGAACTTTAAAAAACACAAATTGTCCCTACTCTTTATCTTTTAATAATAAATCATTAAATCAGAAAAGTCAATTTTCAATTTCAAATTTTACAGGGTGGGTAGGCTAATAATTCAAGAAAATCAGCAAACAATTAGGTTTACTTAGGCAGAAAAAATATAAATCAAAAAAACAAGTCTAAAAACAAAAAATTGTGCGATAAGTATATTGGAAGAGGCAAGACCAATAGTAAAGGAGGCAAAGAATTAAGGAGTTTTGTTTTTCCGAAACAATTAAAATCAAAAATTAAAGGAGTTTAAAAAACATGTTAACATCAAAAGAATATAAAGAGAACTTAAAGAACAATATAATTACATATCAAATGCTTGATGACGCACTATACAGCCTCAATAAGAGAGCAAAAAATCACAGAGATAAGGCAAGAGAATACAGGGAGTATTGCCATTATAATCATTTGCGAGACAAATACCATAATATTCAGAAAGAAAACTTTCTTAAGGAAGAATTTTATGATAAAAAAGAAATACTTCTTACTCTATTAACACCCTGTGCAGTTCACGAAACAGTTGTTACAAATTATAAAACAAACAAATTAAAAACACTCTATTTTGCATATTATGAAATAAAAAATGGTCATTCTTATCACAAGCCAATAAGTAAAAGTGAGGCAAAAAGAATATCGGAAATATTGCAAATAAAGCCAAAAGAAATTGAGCCAATATATAACAACGGTGATGACATAAACGACCTAATGTCAGTTCAATTTGTGAATCAAATGATAAGTTTAATAGAATCAGGGAATTATTTATTAATTGATGAAAACGAAGTGAAGGAGTAAAAATTATGAATATTACAAACACAACATACTCACCAAATATGCCTGAATTAAGGTTGTTCAGGGATGAAGTTAAAAAGCTTAAGGATATGACAGACGGCAAAACAAATGACTACGCATTTTACTTTGTTTGCATATTTTGTAAAGCTGTTTGTGAAAATGTGGACGGCAAAGAAAAAACAAGTTTAAGTGGCTCGCCACAGTTATATGTAAAAAGTAATGAGTTAAGTAACCTGTTTGGGCTGGAAAATGACAAAGATACAATGAAGGTACTTGAAACTTTGAAGAACGAATACAAAGTTATTGACTATGAAATTCTCAAATCAAAGCATAACGGAGCAATTAAAAAGACCGTTTACATACATATCAATTTTGAAAATTCCTTTCCAAAGGGTATTTATTCACGAGCAAATCAAGATGCATTTGACAATGCAATGGCAATCAAGAACGACATAGGCTTTGCAATGATTAACAAAAAAGAATTTTATAAAAATTTTTATGAAAACGCTAATAATAAGCACAGCTATCGTGATTTGTACCTGCTTTGCAGGATGAGGACGACATATAACGACCCAAAGTTCTTGGCAATCGTCCCAAGTGAACTAAAGGACAAGCCTGTCAGCATATGGAAAAAGAAAGATGAGGACGATGAAGATATAGCCGTCCATTACAAAAGAGAAAAGGAACTTGCGAGCATAATGGGGGTATCGGAAAAATCAATCAAAAGATATTTTATTGCATTGCAAAATGCAGGAATGATTGAACACTATTACAAAATCAAAAAAGGAATTGTTGTAATTGCAACATATCTTGAAAAACTACTCACGGAATAAAAAGCAAAATTTTACCAAAAATAGGAACGAAAGGGAATGGTTTTATTTACAGCAAAGACGAGTTAGAGCAACTTAAAAATGTGAACATTGACGATTTGGCAAGTGAAAATTTAGCAGACATTAATAATATGAAAATTGACACAAACGAGCCGATTGGAAAGAGATGTGAGAAGTATTTTGACACGGTCAAAAATCCATATGCTTTTCGAGTCGGTGATGTCGGCGTCAAGATAAATTTTGTCGGAAATAATGATTTTTCGGACTCACTTGCAAATTTGGCAAGTATAAATTAACAGGAATTGGAGGTTGAACAAGGTGGCACGATATGATAAAATCAAGGCGTGTAGAGTGCATATCATCAAACTCTTGGAGGATATGCAATGAAATATGATGAATTTTTAAAAGAAAATAAAGCCAAGAAAATCTGGACTGCTGCCGTTTATGTTCGACTTTCAAAAGAGGACGGAGACAAGATTGAAAGCGACTCAATCACTTCTCAAAAGGAAATTTTGAGTGAATTTATCAAGCAGAAAAACGACATAGAAATTTCCGATTTTTATATTGATGACGGATGGTCGGGTGCTAACTTTGAGCGACCTGCGTTCAGCCGTATGATGAGCGATATTTACGCCAAAAAAGTCAACTGCGTGATAGTCAAAGACCTTTCTCGTTTCGGCAGAAATTACGCCGATTCGAGCAGATATATCGACGATATTTTTGTTAAGCTGAATGTCCGATTTATCGCCTTAAACAGTGGTGTTGACACGATTTCGGAGCACACAAATCCTGCAACTCAGTGCATTAATGTCGGCATACAAAATGTTATCAATGAAAGCTACATTGCCAACACTTCCGTCAGCATTCGTGCGACGCTGAATGTCAACCGAAAGCAGGGCAAATTTATCGGCTCGTTCGCTACTTACGGCTATTTGAAAGACCCTGACGACTACCATAAATTGGTAGTTGATGAAGATGCTGCAGAAGTTGTAAAAACGATTTTCAAATGGTTTATCGAGGGCAAAAGTGTTATCGGAATTACGAAAAAACTTAATGCTCTGGGCATACCGAATCCGAGTGAATACAAGCGTCAAAAAGGCTTTAACTACAAGCACACGAACAAAAATAACGACGGTTTATGGTGTGATTCGACAGTTCGCAGGATGCTCAGTAATCAAATGTACATCGGCAATATGGTGCAGGGCAAAAACACAACTTACAGCTACAAAATCAAAAAATGCAAAGCAAAACCCAATGACGAATGGATAATCGTAGAGGGTACGCACGAGCCGATTATTGACAAGGAAACTTTTGAAAAAGCGCAGTCGCTTTTCAATCGAAACACCCGAACTGCACCGAAAAAGACGGAAGTTGACCTGTTTTCCGGCTTTGTAAAATGTGCAGACTGTCACCGTGCAATGAGCAAAAAGGTCAACAAGCACGCTTACGGAACTTACAAATATTACCGTTGCGTCACGGCAAGCAAAAAGAGCAAAACTGCCTGCTCTCCTCATTCAATTCGCATTGATGTGCTTGAAAAAACAGTGCTTTCGTCTATTCAAAATATGATTGACACGGCTGTTGAGCTTGAAAAAATTCTTAATAAAATCAATAAACAAGCTGTTAAAAACGGCGATACGCTTACCAAAAAAGCACTCGATAAGCTGAAAAATGACAGGGAAAACATTAAGAAAATGTCGCTTGACCTTTACCCTGATTACAAGGCAAACATCATAACTCTTGACGAGTATACGACGCTTAAAGAAAATATGGCGAATAAAATTGCCGATTTAGATATAAAAATTGCAGAATACGAAAAAACGATAGAAAGTGAAAAATCAACTCAAATAAATCAAAGCGACTTTATCAAAAAATTTACACAGTTTGGCAAAATCGATAAACTCACCCGTCCGATTTTAACCGAACTCGTTGATTCGATTCTCGTCCATAAAAACGGTGATATTACAATCAACTTTAAGTTTATGGATGTTTACGAGCAACTTGTCGATTATCTAAGCGAAACAAAGCCAAAATACCTTGAGCATATTGCATAAAACGAGCAGTGAATAGATAAATATTCACTGCTCGTTAAATTTATTGAAACGAATTGAATTTTCCTGTTTTATAGTATAACTCCATATAGATTATAGCGAGTTACTGTACAATAAATACCTATTAAAAGATTTATTGTTAGCGCAACAAAAAGAGTAATTAATCCTTTTTTAGTCCATACATATTTCCTATAGCCTTTAAAAAATACAGGTAATAAAAGAAATATAATTATAAAAAATGAACCACTCAATTCTCCTCGGCCAAATTGATTTCTGTAATATATATTCCCAAAATCAGAAAATATTGAGCAAATCAATGTTAAAACTGTTGCGCCTATTGCAATTGATATTGGTTTAACACGATAATTAAAATTTTCATTATTTTTCATATCAAATTCTGACTTTCCCTTAATTTTCCACTATTTTTTCACTATTTTTCATTATCTTAATTATATCACTATATTATATCACTTTTCAACAATATTCAGTTTGGGTGTCAACAAATTAATATTAGCACTAAAAAAACAACCCAACCTCTATTTTTGCTAAAGGTTGGGTTATTTTATGTTTTATTTATTTTTAACCATATCAACAAAATATTTATGAACCGACAAGTCGTTTGTGAGTTCCGGGTGGAAGGCTGTTGCAAGGAAGTTATTTTGTTTAACGGCGACGATTTTGCCGTCAACCTTTGCAAGAATTTCCACGCCGTCGTCTACGCTTTCAACATACGGTGCACGGATGAAAACCATAGGAATTTCGCCCAAGCCTTTAAACTCCGACACTGTATCAAAGCTGCCAAGCTGTCTGCCGTAAGCGTTTCGTTTCGCTGTGCAGTCTATTAGTTTCAATGCTTTTGAACGCTCATCGCCGGTGTCCTTTGACATTAGGATAAGACCTGCACAAGTGCCGAAAACAGGCATACCGTCATTTGCAAGTTCAAGTATCTTTTCACGCAAATTAAGGTCGTCGAGAAGCTTGCTCATAACCGTGCTTTCGCCACCCGGTATAATGAGTGCGTCCGGCTTATCATCAAGGTCCTTAAGCTGACGAATTTCAACAGCGTCAACACCGAGTTCATTCAATTTTTTGATATGCTCTTCAAATGCTCCTTGTAAAGCAAGAACAGCAATTTTCATAATCGGTTGAGGTTACTGACCTCTTTCCTCCATAATAATTTTAATTTCGTTTTCATTGATACCGACCATAGCACCACCGAGGTCTTCGCTGAGTTCGGCAAGGATTTGTGGGTCGTTATAATTGGTAACTGCCTTAACTATTGCAGCAGCTCTTTTTTCAGGGTTGCCCGATTTGAAAATACCTGAACCTACAAACACACCTTCGGCACCGAGTTGCATCATAAGTGCAGCGTCGGCAGGAGTTGCAACACCACCTGCTGCAAAGTTTACAACAGGAAGTTTACCGTTTTCGTGAACAAAATTAATAAGCTCAACAGGTACTCTGTATTCCTTTGCAGCCTCAAAAAGTTCATCCTTACGAAGTGACTGAACACGACGCATTTCGGCATTGATTTTTCTCATATGCCTTACAGCCTGCACAACATCACCGGTACCCGGCTCGCCCTTAGTTCTAATCATCGACGCACCCTCGGCAATTCTTCTGAGTGCCTCGCCCAAATCTCTTGCACCGCAAACAAACGGCACATCAAACTCGGTTTTATCAATATGATAAAGGTCGTCGGCAGGAGAAAGGACTTCGCTTTCGTCGATATAGTCAATCTCGATTGCCTGCAAAATCTGTGCCTCGGCAATATGACCGATACGGCACTTCGCCATAACCGGAATTGATACAGCCTCCTGAATGCCCTTAATCATCTTCGGGTCGCTCATTCTTGACACGCCGCCTGCTGCACGAATGTCTGCAGGGATTCTTTCAAGTGCCATAACTGCACACGCACCTGCCTGCTCTGCAATTTTTGCCTGTTCAGGGGTGGTTACATCCATAATTACACCACCCTTAAGCATCTGTGCAAGGTTTTTGTTTAATTCATATCTGTTACTCATAGTTGTTTCCTTTTCAAAATTATTTGTTCGAACAACTATATATTACCATAAACTGTATACTAAACAATACTCAAATTTAAGAAATTTTTAGTGTACAGATAAAAATAAGCATCGAAAATTCAATTCCGATGCTTATCTATAAAATGTATTAAATAATAACATAATAATTTCACATATTTATAAATTATATTGCTTTCTCAAGTCAGCAAGTGCCTTTTTTGCATCTCTGACTTCTCCCTTATTTATTGCCTCTTCTGCCTGTGCTAACTTTTTTTGGGTATCGTAAATAAACATAGTTTTTTCATATGTTTCCATACTCATTAAAACCATATCGCCATAGCCGTTTTTTGTGACGAAAACGGGTTCATTACTGCTATGACATAAAGCAGATATTTCACTTGTGTTTTTTAAATCTCTTATCGGAATAATTTGTGGCATAAAATCATCTCCTTAATTGTCACTGTTATTGTACCATAATTATGCCACGATTTCAATAATATATCATAAAATTATCACAAATAATTTTTGACTTGATTTCAACCATTTTTACTTTTTCACTCATCAAACTTGGCTGAGCCGTATTTGGAGGTGGTGAAGATAAAGTCGGCGATAGCCTTCGGCTCCTCTTTCATACCGTTTTGAACCCAATATTTTATAACGGATGCACTGCCGTTGATTGTATAAAGCGAGAGCATATCACGATACGCTTTATCGAGTGAATTATTTTTCTCGTCCATCTTTGACTGATTGAATTTATTAGTGATTTGAAAAGCTTTTTCAACAATTTTATTGCCCGAATTTGTATTGAAAATTATGCTTGTAAGCTTTTTATTTTTCCTAAGCAGTTCACACAGGCTTTCGATTGCACCGACAGGCGTTTTCGCATTATTAATCGACTCGTCAACCGTGTCGAGAAGTTCGTTTTCTATCTCATCGAGCACTTCAGATGTGTTTTTATAATGAGCATAAAAAGTGTTACGATTTATCGTGGCAGTTTTGCAAAGCTCGGTCGGAGTAATCTTTTCAATCGGCTTTGTTTTGAGCAGTTCAAGGAGTGCATCCGAGAGCATCTTTTTAGTTCTTTTAATTCTAATATCCATTTTATCGACCGTTTTCCTGTTATACTGTTCGTTAGCACACTGTTTGATAACGAACAGACTGTTGATTTTCTTCTTAATCAAAATTATAATATAATTGTATAGAAAGTCAACTAATATTTGGCAAAAGCAAATCTGCAATTCGGCAGGAGCAAGCCCCTGCCCTACGAAATTCAATATCACTTTGTATATCAAGGGGAGCAAAGGCAATGAAAAATAATTCGTTTTTATCAAAAAAGATTTTCAACTCGAAAATCCAAAGCAGTAACATTACAAACAAGGAAAAATGGCTCGGTTATCTTGTAGGCCCTGCCGGTGCATTACTTTTAAACGCACTGCTTGCACAAGGCTTTTTAAATGTGTTTTACACAGACGAGCTTGGAATAGGTGGACTGTGGGGTGGAATGTTCCTCGTAGTATTTCCTGTTTTGTCAAAAATTCTTGATGCGATAACAAATCTCGTTATGGGTGCCGTTATCGACAAAACAAGAACTGCACAGGGCAAGGCAAGACCGTGGCTTTTGCTTTCAATTCCGTTCGTCGTATTATTCGGAATTTTGCTTTATCTCGTTCCGACTCACGCATCAACTACGGTTAAAGCAATTTGGATAATCGTTACATACAATCTTTACTACTGCTTTGCATTTACCATGTACAACATTACGCATATGATGATGGTGCCTCTTTCAACTCGAAACGATATGCAAAGAAGTCAACTCGCAGTTTTCAACAATATTGCCAACATTGCGATAACAGGCATACTCGTTGCACTTCTTTTTCCTATGCTTGTACTTCCGAAAATCAAAGGCAACATTGACGCTTGGGTAACATTTATGAGCGTTGTTGCGATACTTATGCTACCGGTTATGCTCCTTGAATACTACTTTACAAAAGAGAGAGTTACGCTTGAAAATCAAAAATACGAAGAAAAGGACGAACACACATTTAAAGAGAAAATCAAGGTTTGTATGTCGTCTAAAAACTGGTGGATACTCGTTGCCTTTTGGCTCTTTTATTGGGTAGGTCAGCTTACCCGTTCAAATGCCATGACCTACTATGCAAACTGGGTGCTCGGCAAAACTTATGCCGACGGTATTACCCAAACACTTCTTAATGTTATTGGCGGTCTGCCTATGGGTATAGGCATTTTCCTTGTATGGCCACTGTCCAAAAAATTCGGCAAAATGACAGTTACTGCAACAGGCTTTATTCTTTGCACAATCGGCGACATCATTTGCTTTTTGAATCCGTCAAATTTAGTTGTTGTGCTTATCGGTCAGTTTATACTCAATATGGGCATCGTGCCTGCTGCATATGTTTTTCCTGCACTTATGGCAGGCGTGTTTGACGAGATTGAATACAAGTGTGGCTATCGCTGTGACGGCGTTGCAACAAGTGTAATCAATTCTATGAACACAATTGCAGTCGGTCTTAGCATCGGTATTTTCAATCTTCTTATTCGTGGATATGTTCAGCCTAAATTCGACTCACTCGGTAATTGCATAACTACTCAGCCGAAAGGTGTACTTACTGCAATTGTTTGGGCATTTGTAGGAATGAATGTATTTATCCACCTAGGTTTGGCAATTCTCCTCCGTTTTCTTGACATTGAAATTAAGTTGCCTGCTATTCAAAAGGCACTTAAAAAGAGAAAGATTGACGAGGCTAAGGCAAACGGCATTGAATATATCGACCCTGAAATTAAGGCTAAAGAAGTACAAAAACAGCTTGAAGAAAAAGCACTTGAAGATTTCAAACTTGAGCTTAAAGAAAAGTGCAACAAAAACAACAAGCTTGATTACGATACGCTTTTAGCCAAGCACATTGCAAAGCTTGAAAAGCAGAAAGAGAAAGAGCTTAAAAAAGAAGAGAAAAGACTAAAGGACGAGCAGGAATTTATGCAAATGATGGAAAAACGAGCAGAGAAGAAAGGGATTAGAATATGAACAGACCTAATATTATTGTAATTAATCCTGACCAAATGCGTGCCGACGCACTTCATCATTTAGGTTCAATTGCAAGCTACACGCCTAACATTGACGCACTTGCAAACGACGGAGTCAGCTTTTCAAATGCGTTTTGTCAAAATCCTGTTTGTGCTCCGTCAAGGTGCTCGTTTATGACCGGACTTTACCCACACACAAACGGTCACAGGACTATGAGTTATCTTTTGCGACCGGGTGAAAAAAATCTTTTCAAGCTATTAAAAGACAACGGCTATTATGTTTGGTCAAGTGGACGAGGCGACTGCCTTGCAGGTCAAAACAACAAGTGGCTAAAGCAATGCATTGATAAGATTTACAACAAATGCGGAAGTGACAAAATCACCGACGACGGCAGAGGTGGCAGAAATTCACAGCAATTCAACAGCTTTTACCGTGGTGAAATTCACACAGACAACCCTGACAGAATATGCCACGACAATGATTATCAGTGGACCGTCGGTTGCGAAGAATTGATAAACAATATAAATAAATCCGACAAGCCTGTTTTTGCATTTTTAGGCTTGATGAATCCACATCCACCGTACCGTGCAGAGAAAAAATATCTTGATTTGATTGACGAGGGCAAGATTAAGCCGAGAGTACCTGCGTCAAGTAATGACTCAAACAAGCCGTCTATGGAATATGCGTTAAAAGAAAATCTTAACATTGACGGTTGGGATGAGGAAAATTATATTAAACTTCGCAAAACATACCTTGCTATGTGTGCAAAGGTTGACGATATGGTGGGTCGAATTGTTAAAGCGTTAAAGGACAGCAATCAATATAACAACACGGCTATATTTTTCTTTTCCGACCACGGCGATTTTACGGGTGACTACTCTTTAAGTGAAAAGGCACAAAACATTTTTTACGATTGCCTGACAAATGTTCCGTTTATCATTAAGCCACCGAAAGGATATAAAATCGACAACGGCATCAACGACAATCTTGTTGAACTTATCGATTTTTACGCAACTGCAATTGACTTTGCAAATGTTAAAGCCGACCACAGTCATTTCGGCAAATCACTTGTTGAAACTATCGCCGACAAGTCAAAAGCTGTTCGTGACTTTGTATTTTGTGAGGGTGGCAGGCTGATGAGTGAAACGCATTGCACGGAAGAAGTCGAAACATATTTCGGCATTAAGGCAGACGACTACGAGCCGAGAATTTCCGTTCAACAGCGTCAAACGGGTGAGCACACCAAGGCTGCTATGATTAGGAATAAGGAATACAAATATGTTCTTCGTTTTTACGAAAAAGACGAATTTTATGTTCTGGCAGACGGTGAAAGCGTAAACCAAATCGACAATCCTAAATATAAGCAAATGATAAACGAGTTTAAAGAGAAACTTCTCTATTGGTATATGCAAACCTGCGACGAAGTTCCGTTTGACGAGGACGCTCGCTTTCCCGACGATTACTACCTTGAAACCGTCAATGCACTTGCTCATTTCAAGGTTTCTCCACTGATTAAAGCAGTTATGAAACTCACCCATAACGACTTCACCACCCTTATCAATAAAGCCCTAAAGGCATTCAAAATTGATACGAATAAATTTTATAAGTATTGATAATTATATTTTTCGTAGTGGCGAACATCGTTCGCCAAACAAAACAGCGACAGCAGGATCTCCTGCTGTCGCTGTTTTTATGATAATCGTATACTGCACTTTATTTATATCATAATTTTTGCCAATTACCATATTTATTATGTTTTTCTTTTACATTGACATATCAAATGATAAATAATCTTCAGCGACATCATTTTCAACATCTTCGTTAATGTCGTCATTGATTTGCCAAGTCTTTTCCATAGCAAGATTATGGATATATTCTATTCTTTGGTTGATTGAAGATATGATTTTTTGCTTTCTTGCATCGTCAATTAAATTTTCATCGGCGTCATTCAATATTCCGAGTATTTCATTGTCGATATTATTCAAAGCGTTAAAGTCTATCCAATCAAAAGAGGTGACTAATCTTAACTGTTCAAAATGAGTTTTTTTGAACGGCTTGCAAACTATCAATGATTGTTTATCCATATTAGGTGTAACCTTATCATAACCGAACGAAGAACCACTGTCGAAAATCGGTGCAACGCCAATCCATTCAAGCGTATTTGCATTTCTGACAAGACCGAAATTATTAAGGTGTCTGTCCTCGTTGGCTATAATAAAATCAACTGCAATCATTTGATTGATTTTATCAACGATATCCTCAATGCCTAAAGATTTGCAACAGTTAATATAATGCTGATAAACAGATAAGTGATTAGGTTTAGGATACCTTTGCAAAATTTTCCAAGCCGTAACAAGTTCCGTATCCCTTGAAATAAAATCTTCGCAAACACTATATGGCTTTTCGTCATCAATAATAACAGAATAATTGACATGGTCAACTTTCAACTTATCCATAATTAATGACGCAATAGCCTCATTAAACGGCTGTTGTTCATATGGCAAACTGCCTGCTTTAAGAAGACAACGCTTTTGATTAATTATTTTCCATCTTTTCTTTAAGCAACCGTCAGATGTGTTGTCAGGTGAGTTCAAGCTGATGTTTTCAGAATCTTTTGCTTTTCCGAACAGAATATCACCGACATCTTCTGAAAAATCATTATCAAAGAAATTTACCGATTCCCATTCCAAATCATAATTAATAGGCTTAACCCAATACTGATCCGAAAGGCTTAATCCATAGCATTTTGCCAAAAGCAGTTTTGGAGTGCTTACACGCAAAATTTCAAGTGCATCTCTTACACCTGACCTGCTTGCAGGAATTGAGCGATCACTCCACCATTTATTGAGTAATGCTCTGTCAGCAGACAAGCCATCTTTAGTTGTACTGATTGGAAGATGAGCAAAGTTATATATTTCGCCTATTTTAACGATTGAACCGGTTTCTTCGTCTAATGATAAATCAGCTACTTTTATGTTTTTATGCATCAAAGTATAGTTCAAAATAACGCTCCTTCCTAACTTATTTTCATTAATCATTATACACACTTCCTTCCCTAAAATCAACTTTTAACACAAATCAATATCAATCATCCATCATCTACACTGACCATAAAAAATAATGGAAACATATTAAAATATCATTGATGATTTTATATTACTCGGCTTTGTCAATTATATTATTTGTTATGTTTTCCTTATGCATTTTAATTACCGTGTAAATTCTTCGCAAAAAGAAAGATATTTATTTGAATAAACGCTGTCTTTTTCCCAAATAAAATCAAAATCGTGAAGTATTTTAAAATCATTGAGTTTAATTTCTTTTAGCACACCTGCCTGAAGTTCATCTGCCACTGCCGTTTTATACATAAATGAAATACCGCAATCTTTTTTCAGCAAAGCGATTATCGTGTGCATATTTTCCACCTGCGTATAATGAACAAAATCGGATATTTGCAGTCCGACTGCTGTCAATGAATTTTCAAGAATGTTTCGTGTTCCTGACCCTTTTTCACGCACAAGAAGTCGTTCATTTAAAAGGTCGCTTACTCGGCACGGTTTGTCTAAAGCAAAGTTGTGATTTGCACAACAGACGGCAATATATTCCTCTGTGCTGTATTTTTTGTGTGAATATTTATTATGTGGATAATTTCCCTCAACAATTGCAAGATTGATTTTTCCCTCATCAAGAAGTTTCAATAGTTGCGATGTATTGCCGTAATGAATGTGCATATTCATTTGAGGATGGGAGAGCAAAAACTTTGCAAGGTTATCTACGATAGCATATTCGCCGACCGTCATTGTAACGCCGACAGAAAGAAATTCCGTGTCGGAGTTACAGTTTTGAATTTCATCTTGCATATTCTTTTCATCATTTTTCATCGTTATTAGATGTGATTTAAGTATCTCCCCACCGGGCGTTAGAAAAAGCTGTTTATTTTTGTAAGTGAAAAGTGTTGTATTATATTTTTCTTCAAGAAAACGAATATGCCCCGAAACTGCCGGTTGCGTAATATGCAACAAGTTTGCTGCAGTTGTATAGTTCATTGTTTGACATACGGTAAGAAATGTTTCCACCCTGAAATCAAGCATTTTATCAGCCCCACTATAAGATATTGTTATTGAATAATAACAATATATAATTTTTATTTATGTGTGTCAAGTGGTATACTGACTTTGTCAAAAAACAAAATCAGTAAATGAGGTGGCGTTATGGAATTTATAAGAAAAAACTACAGTGGTATTTTGGTTTGCTTGGCAATAGCCGTTGTATCATGGCTTTTGGGAAAAGCTTTTCCTATTGTTGGTGGTGCAATTATTGCAATTGTAATCGGAATGATTATAACCTTGTTATGGAAAGACAAGGGAAAAGCAGGAAACGGAATAAAATGGACATCAAAATACATTCTCCAATCGGCAGTAGTTTTACTCGGCTTTGGTATGAATCTCGGAGTAATATTTGAAACCGGAAAACAGTCACTTCCTATTATCGTTTGTACAATCGCAACTTCTCTCATAATCGCATTTATATTGAAAAAGGTGCTAAAAGTCCAGTCAAACACAGCAATACTTGTCGGAGTCGGTTCGTCAATTTGCGGTGGCTCTGCAATTGCTGCAACTGCGCCTGTAATTGACGCAGATGATAACGAAGTAGCACAATCAATAGCCGTTATATTTTTCTATAATGTACTTGCAGCTATTTTCTTTCCGATGCTCGGCAGTGCAATCGGATTTGATACTCTTCACGGTGACGCTTTCGGAATTTTTGCAGGAACAGCAATCAACGACACATCATCCGTTACGGCAGCAGCATCAACATGGGACAGTATGTGGAATCTCGGCAGTGAAACCTTAAACAAAGCTGTTACGGTTAAACTTACAAGGACTTTGGCAATTATACCGATTACTCTTGTATTATCTTTTATCCAAAGCAAAAAGAATGCAAAAGCAGGAAAGGAATCAAAAAAATTCAGTTTACAAAAATCTTTTCCTATGTTCATTTTGTATTTTGTTCTTGCATCTATTGTAACTACCGTTTGTGTAAAATTAGGAGTTAATGCAAATGTATTTAATCCTGTAAAAGAATTGTCAAAATTTATGATTATTATGGCGATGGCAGCAATTGGGTTAAACAGTAATGTTGTTCAGCTGATAAAAACAGGCGGAAAGCCGTTAATCGTCGGTGGCTCCTGCTGGGTCGGAATCACAGCCGTCAGCCTTGCTATGCAACATATTATGGGAATTTGGTAAACTATTCAAAACAAAATAACAATAAGCAGATAGTATCAGAGGAATATTTGTAATTTACTTTAACAGAATTTTTACAGCATTTTATATACGCAGATTTTTGTAAATGAAACACCTTCATACTTGACTATAAAAAACAATAATAGTATAATTCAGTTAAGGAGAAATACCAATGAACAAAGAAGCCATAAGAGAAATATCTCTAAAAGCAATTGAAAAATTCAGACTGATTGATGATACTTTTATGTCTGTTGCTTTGGAAGATATTGAAACTGCTGAATTTATTTTAAGAATATTGCTTGAAAACGATTCATTAAAAATCGAAAAGGTAAAAACACAGCATACAGTTAAAAGTTTAACTGAACATTCGGTTATTTTTGATTGCTTTGCAAAAGACAGTAGTGGATGTTTGTACGATATAGAAGTTCAAAGAACAAAACAAGGTGCAACGCCAAAAAGAGCAAGATATAACAGTGCAGTGCTTGATATTGATACTCTTGAAAAAGGAAAAGATTATTCTGAGTTAAGAGACAGTTATGTTATATTTATAACCGAGGACGATTATTTCAACAAAGGTATTGCAATGTATCATATTGACAGAACCGTTAAAGAATTAGACAATGAATGTTTTAATGACGGTTCGCATATAATATATGTAAATTCAAAATATCAAAACAGCAAAGACAGTATAGGTTTGTTAATGCAAGACTTTTACAAAACAAAAGCAAATGATTTTAACTATACTGTGCTTGCGAACAGAATAAGATATTTAAAAGAAGACGAAAAAGGAGTGAATCATATGTGTCAAATTTCTGAAGATTTAATTCAAGAAGGCAAAAAAGATGAAAAACTTTCGATTATCAAGAAGATGATTGAAAAGAATATGAGCATTGAAGAAATTTCTGACATTGTTGATTTAAGCGTTGAAGAAATTCAGAAATTGCTAAATAAATAAAAAGCTAAGAGAAGTCCTGTTTCAACTTTCGCTGAAACAGGATTTTTTAATATAATTTGAATTTGGTAAACTATTAAAACAAAATGATAAAACAGCGACAGCAAGAAAACCTGCTGTCGCTGTTTTTTAGTAATAGTTCCAAGTGACTTTTTTGGCGTCAAGTGTTATTTGGAACATACCGTATTTATTATACTTTTTATATTTTTCTTTCTTGCTGAAATATGCGTCAAGTTCGATTTTAAATTCGCCATAGGTGGCTGAGCACGAAACGAACGAGGATGAAGTTGCATTATTAATCACATCAACAAAATCTTCTCGATTAAGGCTTAAGCCTTTGAATTTGCCTTTGCTGTTAATCGGACTTACAAGATCAAAATAATTAAACGGTTCATCATTCATCTCCACAATCATATCGCAGTGCTTGAAGTCTTTGTATTTTTCAAAAAATTCGTCGTCATAATAATTATCCTTAAAAAGTTCAATGTCAAAAGTGAAAATAAATTTATTATCTTCATTTTTAACTCTGCTTAACTTTTGGTCGTGCAATACACCGTAAGGATAATTAATGCTCGACATATCAAATACTGTTTCCATTTTACCTCCTATTGTTTACTCAATATACTCATGTTTAGTCGGATTATAATTTTTTGATTTGTATTTCTCATACTTTTCTTTTTTATCGTTTGTTATTACATTATCATTTACATAATCAACAGGCTCAGTGCAAATTGCATCAAGCAAGATTTTCTCCAGATGTTCATATTCCGAATGTTCACCAAGGCTTGCAAGAACAAAAGAATCACGCACATATCCGGCACTTTCAACCATAAGATTTTGGTCAAAATAATAACCATAGCGTTCCACAAAGAATGTCATCATCATTACAGTAGTTCTTGTGTTGCCCTCTCTAAACGGATGAACTTGCCAAAGCTTTGGAAACAGCCTTGCAATTTGTTTTGCAAAATCTTCCCGTGTAAGACTTGCCCAATCAATTTTTTTGATTTCGGCAAAAATTTTATCAAGGTCAGCACCTATTTCGGTAACATTTGAGTACCAAACGCTTTGACCTGCCAGCAACTCTTCACGCTTTTGAATATTTATTTTTCTAAACTGTCCTGCCCACTCATAAACATCGCCAAATAAAAACTTGTGAATAAAACAAAAGCCGCCGGATGAAAAATCATTAAAGCCTTTTTCATACAGCAGCATCATATTTGCTCGAGATAATTCAGCCTCTGCCAAATCAAGTTCTTTTTCATTTGTTATGCCAAGCAGGTTTTTGAGAACTGTACTGTTAGGAATCAAGTACAAATCGTTCATAAACTCACCTATGATATTTTCTTATGTTTTGCTATAAGAGCAGTTTTCATATCTGCACCTGTAATTTCACCCTTAGCCCATTTTGCCGAAAGCTCCTTTGCAAAGGCTGATACAGGCACGCCTTCAATCATATTTAACGCATCTGCAACCTTAATGGCAGTTGTTCTTTTTGCTTCAATCGGCGACATTGTATCACTCCTTTATGTACTTATTCTATCATATAGTATGGATAATTACAATAAATTTATTTTGACAATATCATTTTCAATATGCTATAATATAATCGAACGATTGATTAATGAATAAAATATATTAAGGAAATGATGAAATGAGAACGAGAAACGAAAAGCAATATTTTGCCAAAAAGGTTGAAATTATGGAAAAAGCATACGACTGCTTTGCTGAAAACGGACTTCACAGTGTCGGTATTCGTGGAATAGCAGAGGCTTGTGGTTGCACCTCTGCAACGCTTTATCAATATTTTGACGATTTGGACGATTTAATCATTCAGTCAACTGCGTACTGTATGGCCAAGGTTGAAGAAGATTTTATGCAAATGGCACCGACAGACCCAAAGGATGTTATGCGATTTATTGAAGAAATACCGTATTGGACGGCTGAAAAGCACGGCAAAAAATACAGACTTATGTACCAAGTGTACACTCATCCGAAATACATTGAGCACGGAAAAAAGTTTTTTGAGGGCGTAAACGAAAGATACACTGCATATGCTAAATCGTTGGAGGCAAAAATAGGAATACCGTATAAAATCACAACTCCTCTCATCTTTATTTTTGTCAGAGCCAGCGTACACTATGCAATGTTTGAGGACGAATATTATTTAAAATCACAAATGGAGGTGTTAAAGCAAAGCGTTATTTTGTTTATGGAAAAATACAAAAACGATTATTTGAAAGGAGAAAGCTAAATGAAAAAGAAAATAATCGGCATTGTTGTAGCGATATGCCTAATTATTGCTACAATTCCGACTATAGTTTTTGCAAGCAACAGTCAAAGCACATCACCTATTAAATTTAACGAAGCACAAAACGAGCACGAAAGACCGGGCTGGAGCGTTGAATGGAGCGAAAGCTTTGAGCAAGGCATACCGTCAACTTGGCAAAACATTGACAAAGACGGCGACGGTTACAAGTGGTGGAAACTGAAAGAAGAACCGACTTTTGAAAACCCCTTTAATCCGTCACACCACGGCAATGAATCAATTCATTCAAATTCTTTCATAAGATTAGGTAGCAAAATACTCGAGCCTGACAACTGGCTCATTTTACCCGAGCAAAATCTTAATGCAGAAAAAAATTATACACTTACTTTCGACATTGTAACATTTGACAGAATGTGTCTTAAAGACAAAATTGGTATATATATTTCAACCGACGGTGGAAACAGTTACAACCAAATCGGTGATGATTTTGATTTTACCAAATGTGAATTTGATAACATTACCGGAAAACCACTTTGGCAAGAAGTAGAACTTGACTTGTCTGCTTATTCCGGTAAAAAAGTCAGCATTGCAATAGTGCATCATAACAGCCGTGATGAATATATGGTTGTTATGGACTGTATGTATATGTGGAGCATTGATAAACACAAGCACTGCATATGTGGTGGCAACAATAACTTTGACGGTCATGAAACGCATACAAATGTCGAGTGGAATGAGTGGAACAGTACCGATTCTTTACCTACTGTTTCAGGAAACTATTACCTTGCAAACGACATTAATCTTGCTACCGAACAGACTGTCAATGACGATATAAATATCTGCCTAAACGGAAAAACGATAAAAAGCAATGCAAGTGATTATGCGATTAAAGTCAAAAATAATGCGTCGCTTACAATTACAGATTGCACCGACAGTGGCAAAATTGAATGTTCGGTTGAAAACACCGGTTCGTTTAGCCTGTATAACTGTAATATAATCAGTGGTATTTTTAAAGGTGATGTCGAAAATAACGGTACGATTCTCGGCGGAACATTCTACGGCAATGTCACAGGAAACGGTACGATAGCTGACAGTGCAAAGGTTGAAGTTACGCTTGATTTAGACGGTGGAAACGGTAACGATAAGGTATATGTTTTGAAAGGACAACAGCTCGCATTACCGACACCTGCTAAGGACGGTTATTCTTTTGACGGTTGGTACGACGGTGAAAACGAATACGATTTCAATTCACCTGTTTTGTCGCCGTTAAGCTTGACAGCTCATTGGGTTAAAAATCCGACTCCACCGACTACAGAGCCACCGTCAACAACTCAACCGACAACAGTTACAACAACAGAACCTACCACGCAGTCACCTACAACAACACAAGCAACCGAACCTGCAACAAAAACCACAATTACTTCACAAACCGAATCGACAACTAAAAAGATTTCGGATAAGAATGTTGACGCAGTTGCAGATTATAACGAAAATAATAGCGAAACAACAAAAGTGATAGCAAGGAAAAACACATCCAAAACTTCACCGAATACCGGCAACACCACAACACTCATCACCTCAACCACCCTTGCAACCCTCCTTGCCATTGCTTTTGTAATAGCGAAAAAGAAAAAAGTTGACTGATTTTAAATTACATCCTATGATTTTATTTTTGAGTTAAAATTTAGGGAACAATGTCCCTTAATTTTAACATAGTTCTTGTTTTATGTGATTTTTCTTGGTATAATGAGTTAAAAGTAAGGTGATAATACACTTAAGTTTTAAGTGAGAGGAAAATTAAAATGTTTACAGAAATAAAGAGAGATGCATATTTACAAAGGCTTATTGATAAAAAGGAAAACGGATTGATAAAAGTTATTACAGGAATCAGAAGATGTGGAAAGAGCTATCTTTTGTTTAATCTTTATCACGATTATCTTATTTCCCAAGGAGTTGATGAAAAACAAATCATTCAAATTCCACTTGATGATGATTTATGTGTCCAATATAGAAATCCGACACAATTGTCGCAATATATTCGTTCAAAGATCATCGACGGAAAAATGAATTATATTTTTATTGATGAGGTTCAATATGCAATATCAAAAGAGGAATTAAGAAATCCGAATGAAATAAGACTCTACAATGTATTAAACGGTTTACTTAGACTTCGTAATGTTGACATATATGTTACCGGAAGTAATTCAAAACTTTTAACTAAAGATGTTCTCACTGCTTTTAGAGGCAGAGGTGACGAGGTTAGGGTATATCCACTTTCATTTAGAGAGTATTACGATTTTGTCGGCGGAGATAAATCTGATGCGTATGAAGAATATGCTTTGTATGGCGGTATGCCATTAGTTTTATCAAAGAAAAATGATATTGATAAAATGCAATATCTACAAACCTTGTTTGATGAAGTATATTTCAAAGATATAAACGAAAGGTATGAAATTGAGCTTAAAGATGTACTTGAAGAATTAACTGATGATTTATGTTCCTCAATAGGCTCACTTACCAATGCCTCAAAAATAGCAAGAACGCTGCAATCTGTAAAAAATGTCAAAGTTTCTTCTAATACCGTTTCAAAGTTTTTAGACTATCTTGTAGAGTCATTTTTGTTCAATGTCGCAAAAAGGTATGATATTAAAGGCAAAAAATATTTTGAATACCCATCAAAATATTATTGCACAGATGTCGGATTGAGGAACGCCAGACTTAACTTCCGTCAGCAAGAAGAAACCCACATCATGGAAAATATTATATACAACGAGTTGCTTTTCAGAGGCTATTCGGTTGATGTCGGCGTTGTGGAAATTATTAAAACAAAGGACAAAAAGCGAAAAAAATCACAAGTTGAAATAGACTTCGTTGTTAATGCAGGTTCAAAAAGATACTATATTCAATCTGCTCTTAATGTAACGGATGAAGATAAGATGAATACAGAACTTCGACCACTTAAAAATACAAATGATTTCTTTAGAAAAATAATTGTATCTAAAACATCAATGAAACCCTGGAATGATGAAGACGGAATTCTTCATTTAGGCCTATATGATTTCTTGTTGAATGAAGATTCGCTTAACTTATAGCTTTTCATCCGAAATATCATATAAAAATAAAAGCATCATTTAATGATAAATTTCAGAACAACAAAAACGGCTTGGACTCGATGTCCAAGCCGTTTCTAATAAAAAGCATTTAAAACCTAACGCCTACGAAAATGCCGTAATGGTCGGAAATATATCCACCGTTCAAATCGTTTAAAACGGTATAATTTGAAGGTGTGCCGCTCGTGAAGATAAAATCAATCGGCTCATCACCCGTATAGCAATATCCCCATTCCTGATAAGTTGCAGTTTTCTTTGACAAGTCTGTACTGTCGTTAAGATTTTTTGCAATCGTTTTATAAGCCGTAGAATCCATGGTCGAATTAAAATCACCCGTGAGCACAATTCTTACATTTTCGCCGTACTCTTTTTTGAGTGCCCCAACCTTTTGGCAAACGACATTTGCACCGAAGTTTAAAGCCTGCTCGGATGCGTTGTCAAGGTGAGTATTTAAGAAAACAAGTGTTTTACCCGTTTTGTTTTCGCTCAACACAACATAAGTGCAAATTCTGTTGCAACCTGCCTCTGCCTCTTTGCCGTTTTCATCCAAATAGGTATATTTGCTTTCTTTATTTGGAGTTTCGCTGAGCCAAATCGTATTTTTGTCAAGCAAAGAAAACTTGCTTTTATTCCAAAAGACTGCATTCATCTCGCTGTTTTTTTCTTCACTGTCGCCACCACGCTTAACGCCGTAGCTTTCATAATCTTTAAGCTCGGTTTTAAGTTCACTAAGCCAGTAAGAATTTATTTCCTGAGTACCGATTAAGTCAGGCTTAATGTCGTTCATATAGTTTGCAAATCGAATGCACCTTGTCATACTGTCGGTATCTTCAAAGCTTGTGCCGAAAGCAGATGCAACATTAAATGTAACGGCACTTATGTCCGAATTTTCAACTTTCGGTGCAGTATAAACCACTTTATTTGAATGGTAAAAGCAGAAAAGCGAGGCAACAATTGAGCCTGCAATCACAACTGCAATCACGATGTTATACGGCTTAATTCCTTTTTTGGAAACAATATTGTGCAAAACAAATTTAGCAAGATAAATCAAAAAAGTGATAATCAAACCGATTTTTGCCTTTGCACCAAAGCCGATTGAAAGAAACGACAATACTGCAAGGACGATAAAATTAAGTGAAAAAGCAATAATGTTACGCTTGTATCCACTTTCCTTTGCCGTGAAAAGCGAGCAAATTATTTCAACCAAACTGAAAACAATTACGCAAATTATCGAAAGAACAGCAAAAAGATATGACTTTTCACTTGCTATCGCTTTAAAATCAAAACCGTGATTAACAATGCTCATTACAAACGAAATGAGCGAAACATTTTTGTGACCTGCCCAAAAAAGAGGCAGGCACATTGATGCAAGTGGAGTGAAAAAGAGAATTAATCTTATAATAGTCCACGGTGACCCTATCGTTGACTTTTTGATATTCAAAAGGGAATTTTCAAGCTTACTCCATTCCCTTTCAGCTTTAACTTTATCTTCTTCAAGCCTTTCGTCAAAGCCGTACTGCATAATATTAACGCCACACTTTGGGCAAGTCGGTTTAAGATAAAATGGACTTAATTTAGTGCCGCATTTTGGGCATTTATTACTCATTTTCGCCACCTCCGTTTTCTTTAAGTGCCTCGTTCTCCTCTCTCCTTACTTTAAGCTCAGAGCGAATTTGATTTAACTTTTTACCGTTCAAGTCATAAAACGCATAAGGAATAAGAGTGACAAGACCCAAAATTTTCGGAATGAGTATAAACAGTGCCCATATCCACAAATCTGTATGAGTGCCCTTAACAGCCACCGATTCACCTGCTGCATTTTTAGTGAATGTTAAGCCGATGAGTGGCAAAAGAGCAGTGCCGACGGAAGTTGAAAGCGAGCCGGTAAGCTTGCCAACAAATGTAAGAACCGAAAAGCTTACGCCCTCGTTTCTTTTGCCTGTTTTCCACTCCATATAGTCAACAGTGTCGCCAATCATTTCGGTCGGAATAACATTGTTGATTGTTTGGAAGAAAGACTGGAGGAAAAACTGAACCATAAGAAGAAGTGAAACGGCAATAACATTAGTCTTATAAAAACCGAGGCCACAGAAGAATATTACTACTCCCAAAACGGCATTGAAAATAATATTTGCCATAACGATATGCTTGTTGTCAATTTTTTCTTTAAGCTTTGGAATAAGCAAATATGTAATAAAGCCGAGAAGTGTACCCGGAAGTGTTATCCACAAAACGGCAGAGTTAAGGTCAAGCACTTCCGAATAGTAATAAGTTTGGAAAACATTTGATATACCACCGAGACTTGAAAGCACATTGCCGATAATTATCAAAAGAAGTGGCTTGTTTTTTACAAGAACCTTAAAATTATCGATAATTGACGGTTCTTTAACGCTTTGGACTACTCTTTCCCTTGTTTTAAAACCTGCAAGCGAAAAAAGTCCCATACCGAACACACCGGCAATCACGGCAAGAATCAAAAAATCCTGTGCAAGAGTAATTTGCCAAATACCTTTATTACTCAAATCCATCATAACAACGAGCATTGTTGTTGAAAGACCGCCGATAAGACTTGACAAAAACCTTGCTGCCGAAATAACTCTTGTTCTGTCACTCGGTGACGGCGAAATAGCAGCACTCATACTCCAAAACGGAACATCACCGAGAGTGTAAAACAGTTCCCAAATAAAATAGGAAATGTACATATAAATTATTTTTATCGTCGTTGATTTTGCATCAGCCAAAATCTCCGGTCCTGCAAAAAGCATAATTGTAGCTATCGCAAGTGGAAGTGGCACGAACAAAAGATACGGTCTAAGCTTGCCGTACCTCGTTCGTGTTTTATCAATAATGCCACCCATAAGTGGGTCGTTGACCGTATCCCAAATGCCTAAAAACAAAATCATTGTTGAAACGGCAGCAGGTGGAATTTCAAATACCTTTGTAAAAAACAGCGAAAGGTAACCTCCGGCAATCAAATTGTAGCCGAAAACCTGACCTGCATTTGCAAAACCGTATGCAAGCGTTTCCTTAACACCCACATACCTTGTTTCTTTTCCCATAAAAATTAACCCCATTCATAAACATTTATAAAAACTTTGTAGGGCAGGGGCTTGCTCCTGCCACCATAAATTCATAAAAACAAAATTTATCTCACTTTCTCAACATTTTTTTATGTTTTATAATTTAATATTTATTTCCAACCGTCACAATAATCTTTATTGTGTTCAATATATTCGTCAACAAGTTTAACGGCTAAGGAATAACTGTTTACAAGTGGATGAAGTATAAGTGCCCTGATTGCGTCAGTCCTGCTACGCTCTCTGATTGCTTTTGAGGACAGTCGTTCATAGTTTTTAACTCTGCGAATAAGCTCAAGGTTTTGCTCGTCAACCTTACCGATACGGTGTGGCGTTGCACCGTTTTTGTCAACATCACAAGTTATTTCAACAACATCGTCATCTCTTAAGCCGTCAATCGACCCCTCGTTTGGAATGCACATAATCATTGAACCCTTACTGTCGCTTTGAGCAATTTCGATATATTTAAGTGCAACTCCTGCGTAGCCACCGTCGTCCTCTTCGTAAATATCAAAATGCCACGGCTGTGTGCGTTTTTCGCCTGTTTCGCTTGCCATATAACTTCCCTCACGCATACCGTACCATTTGCAAAAAACTTTAAGGCAGTTTTCAAAATCATTTTCTATATCCATTTTTGAAAGCTCGGCAGTCATATTTTTATTAATATCCCTAATCTGCTCGCCACGGGTTTTATCGGCGTTAAGTATATTTTCAACGGCCTTTTCACGGTAGTAAAAGTAGTAGAGGTATTCGTTTAAAATGCAACCTCTGTCCCTTAAAAGTTCCTTTTCAAAATAACGCATATCGCTTTTCTTGTAAGCATCGTCATTTTCGATAAGTTCATTCATAATTTCCCTGCCACAAAGCTTAATGCTCTTAAAATACGACAAATGATTTAAACCGTAGCACTCGCCTGTAATGTCAGCCGGGTTTTCGCCGTACATAAGTGCAAAAGCACGCAGCATACTCGACGGAGCGTCGCAAATTCCATATGTAAAATCATAACCCATATCCCTGAGCGTTTGGCTCACCACTCCGGCAGGATTGGTAAAATTGAACACCCGAACTTCAGGCTTTGAATATTTTTTGATAAGCTCACAATACTCGGCAAGAGCCGGCACACTCCTCATAGCAAACGAAAGACCTGCTGCACCTGTCGTTTCCTGACCTAAGACTCCGTGATTTAAAGCAATTCGTTCGTCCTTTGCCCTCATATCATCCTCGCCGACACGAATGGTAGTGATAATATAATCGGCATCTTTTACTGATTCAACTGCATCCGAAGTCAGCGTAAATTTCATTTTCGGGCAAAGAATCCTTGCAACATGACTCGCCATACCACCGTATATTCTGAGCTTTTCCTCGTTATTATCCATAAAGCAAAGTTCGTCTATTTTTAATTTTTCAGCCTTTTGTGCAATGCTTTTGGCAAGAAACATTGAGCGAACTCCGCCACCACCTATTACAGTAATTTTCATAAAAAACCTCCACATTTTTATACATTTTAATTATAATACACAAATCATTAAAAAGCTATATAAATTTTGTGCCGGACCGTCGTTCTATCTTGCTTAAGCTTTCGCAATCAAAAAAGACACGAAAAAAGCGTTGGAGATAAATTTCTCCAACACTTACTAAAACTGTTTCCAGCATTTGGTTTTCATAAATTCAACAATTTCTCCATTGTCCTTATCTTCATAATATTGAACAAGTAATTGTTTGAATTGTGGAACATTATCTTCCGGTATCGCAATAAAACCCTCTCCTTTTGAAATCAAATAATGATTTGCATAAATTACAGCAGCACGCTTATTACCGTCATTAAAAATCTGTGCCTTCATACAATACAAACAAAGATTTATGGCATTATCAATATAAACATTTCCGCTGTTAATTATTTTTTCAATATTTTCAATGACATCAACTTCAACAGGTATTTTCGGAGCATAACTTGTTCCACCGATTGTTACCGGCACACCTCTTATTCTGCCGCCGTCTGCATAAAACCCCTCATTAACAAGCTTTGCTATGTGGCACAAAATATGATAACCACTTGGGCACTGAATTACATCTTTATCGAGAATAAATTCCCATGCGTGTTTCAAGTTTAATATCTTTTGAACATCGTTTGCAGTAACTCCGTTTACCTTGCCGTTTTCAATTATTTCTTCTGTTTGCGGAAATGTTGTTGCAACGCCCTCCAAAACTGCCTGCGAATAAATATTTGCTTTCATGTTCATTCTGGCAAAATCAAGATTAAGCATAACACGACTTGGTAATTCTTCCGAAGAAAAGCCTAATTTAGCAAGCTCTTTATCAATATGTCGTATACTTTTGCGCAATTCTCTTGCCTCACGATTATATCGCAAAAGAGATTGGTAAAGTTCATCTGTATAAACATCAACATAGGTTGATGTTATTCTGCTACCGACACGCTTACGAACATAAAGATATTCTTTGCCGTTTCTGTCCTTAATTTCAGGTGTACCGTCATAAGGCAACAGATTTAATCTTGCCTGTAAATCAGCTTTTTGTCTTAACAATTCTTGAATTTCATTAAAATTATTATCCATAAAATCACCATTGGGGAACATTTTTAATATTATTATACTAAATTGTTCCCCAATTTGCAATAACTATTCAATTTTACTTGAATTTAAATTATTATCACCACCGTTTTTATTTATTTTGTGTGTAGAGTGCATAAATGTATTATAAGTTCAAAATCTGTGGCAAAAACAGTCACAAATTTCAACCTTATGGTCTAAGTATAGCACCGGCAGGTGCCATAGCAGCACCCATATTATTTGCGTCGGTTATGCCAAGGTCGGTGATAGTTCCGATTTGTATTGCTTTGATTTCAGTACCTCTTCCGTTTTTTGAAAGCACCGAACTGCCTGCGCCCGTAACTGTCCACTGGGAGGTAGGTGGTCGTTGACCTCCGTATTCAAGTGGAAAACGAAACTGCCTTTCACTTGAGCAAAAGTGACTTGAAGTTGCACACACTACGCAATTTGCGCCACTGTCAATAAGCATTGAACCGACACAAAGCGAAAGCGCCATAGTTGAGCAAGCACCGAAAAGTCCGATTGAAGGGATATTTAAATCTTTAAGTGCAAAAGCCGAACCCATACACTGGTCGAGCAAATCACCACTTAAAACAAAGTCGACATCACTGCTGCTGACACCTGCATTGCTAAGCGAACGAATAATTGCATCGTGAAGCATAGCCGACTCGGCAAGTTCATACGACTGCTGACCGAGTGAAGTATCTTCAAAGATTTGGTCAAAATCTTTTGAAAGAGGACCTTCACCTTCTTTTTTACCTGCAACACCTGCGTGGCCTATAACTTTCGGTGGACAATCAAAAATAACTGTTTTTCCGATTTTTTGCATAAAAACACCTCAGTTATATTTTTAGCCGTTGCTTTTAAATTATCAAAAATTCGTCACATTTTGATAATTTGAAAATATTTTTTGGTATTTTTCACTATTTGTCTATATTAATGTAATATTTCATAAATTTTCAGTGACTTTTTTAATACAAAATATCTTTTCAATATGATAATTTTATGACGCTGTAATAATTTATTACATTTATATTGTATTTGAAAGGATTGATGAGAATGAAAGGAAAAAAGTTGATTGCTGTATTTCTTTGCATTTTAATGCTTGCCACATCAATAGCGATACCAAGCTCAATCGTACTTGGCAAAAGCAGTTCGTTATTCAACTTTGAATGTAAAAATGCAGTAAACGACAACGGTACTTACAAGGTTAACGATTCAAACGGCACACTGAGTTTCGGCACTTGGAGCAATATCACCGTTAACAGCGATAATCTTTATAACCAAAACGGCTACGGCTTTGCAAATATTAATTCATTAAAAGGCAAAGACGAATACAGAATCGAATTTAAAGTGAAAAAAGACGGAAATGAAGCCGTTACTGCTGCCCTGTTTTCTATGGGCACTAATAATTCAACAAGTGCAAATATCACATCCGACAACACTACCGACATTATTCAATACCACATTGACGGAAGATTATATGTTGCCGGAAATGACAAGGGTTATATTACAGCAACACCACAAGATACCCTTGCCTATTACACACTTTTGTTTGACAAAAACAACATAACAATCACTTTAAACGGTCAGGTTATTTATACGCAGGAGCTTGACAGTGACGAAATTTCACTTTTTGAAAATGCGTCATACATCGGTTGGGGCACTCAAGCCACGGGCAAAAACAACTACGGCTACTACACAGGTAACATCAACTGTTCGTATTACTATTTGAGAGCATATGAAGAAGGTAACTTCAGCGAAACAGTAAATCAAATAACCGTTGACCCTGTTGTTTACACACACGGCTACTATGACGGCACAAATGACTTTATGATGTACGGCACTCAAATTGCAGACGGCAGTAACGCCCTTGAGCAAAAGACAAAATTTTATCTTCCACAAGGTGCAGTGCTTAAAGATATTTATTGCTACGACAATGAAAATGTCGGATATACATATGCCGATAATTCATATTGCTTAAGTGGTAGTTTCAGTCAAGACAAATATAATGCAAAGGACAGTTCAAGCCAATATGTGACTGTTCGATTTGACTACACACTCGGTCAAAATGAATATTACGAATATCACAGAATTAATGTTAAAACAAATCCTGTACCGGTTCACGCATCAATTTATGCTCAGGCATATACAAATATAACAGTAAGAAATAAAAGAGTTGTTTCTTTTGAAACAGTAGCTTTAGGCAGTGATATTGACAATTCAACAAGTACAAAAACTGCTGCTTGGAGTGGCTCGGTTTCACACAGTGACGAAGCTAACAACTGGAACATACTATCACCGTTTTCTTCTTCACATCCGGGCGAAACTTCAAACAACGGTACTTTGGTTAAAGCCCTTATCGGTAACACCTTAAGCTCGCCGGTTAACAAAAATTCTGGCTTTGCTGTTACAGGCACATCAACAGGCAATGCCGATATAGGTATGTATACCAAAACGGCAAAATATTATGTTGATAAAAGTTATGATTCAATTTTAGGTGCAAAGCACACTGCAGGTTCAAACGATTACTACATCGAAATGAAAACCGAAAATATTTACCAAACATTTGACACTTCTGCAACAGGAATCAATGTTGTTCAGCATCAATCCTGGAACGGCAGATTTAATGTAAGCGGCACCACACTCGGCGACAACTCTTGGGATAAAAACAACAATGCGAGCGAAACAGTTAAGCTCAGTGCAAAAGTATCGGACGGTTCAAAAGATGATGAATATTGGGCAGCAGGTTACCACGGCAACAGTACAAAAAGCGCAAAAGCAACTACAATAATTCCGATAAGTGTTACCGTATTTGACAAAACAGATGCAAGAAATGCACTTTCAAAATACAGCACAAATATCAGTTCTAAAAAATATGAAAGTGTTTCTTGGAGAGTGTACAGAAATGCTTACCTTGCACTTGAAGAGCAACTTGCAAACTACGAAATCAGCAATGTTGACACCAAATATATAACAGACCTTGGATCGGCTTATAACAACTTGACTCAACTTTCTTGTGATTACAGTGCGCTCAACGCAATTCTTTCACAGTGTAAAAATGCACTCGACAACAAAAACATTTTCAAGCAGACAACAGATTTGGAAGCTTTGTATAACGAAACGACAAACAAAGCCTTTGATTCAAACGGCGATGAAACAATTGTTAATCAAAGCGAGGTAGACGCACTTACTGCAAACCTTATTATGCAATATACGGAAACTGTACTTAACAGGCAAAATGTTGACATTACACTCAGAATATTTGTTGACGGTGCTTTGACCGACACACAAAAATACAGTGCCCAATACGGCAAAGAATTTACTCTTGACGCAAGTTCATATTTGAGTGACAGTTCACTTTCCGTTGCAAAATGGAGTGAAGGAAAAATCACACTTGCAACAAATCAAAACACTTATTCTTTTACTACTTATTCAAAACACAATATTGATTGTTACATAAGCAAAGAGGTACAGGAAAACGACCAAAAAGAAATCACGCTTTTAAATCGTGACGGCACTTTCAACACCAAGCTTTACTTAAACGGCGACACAACACTTTACAATGCTGTCGAGGCTTGCAGAAGTTATTCAAAATCACTTCTCAATTACAAATTAACTTCGTGGCTCGTCAACGGCAATGCAAATTATTCTAAGGATACTAAAATCGGCACACTCGACAAAATTGTAATCACACCGATTTACACACCGGGTGCAGATTTTACCGTTGTTATAAACTCATCAAGTCAAAGCTATTCGTTTGATGACCCTGCTTATGTAGAAAGTAACGACAATGACTTTCTCTTTTGGGCACTCAAATATGACGACTCCTATTACAGACTTGTAAGCTACAGCAATGAATACCATTTTTATGTAAGTGGTAATATGACTCTTGTTGCTGTTACAAGAAACAATTTTGACAGCTACAAAAACAAAGTTATAAACTGTCCTACTCTTGACGAAATAAGTGAAAAGAAACCGATTGCATCAATCAGAGGTATCGCCGAGGACAGCAATTCGTTAAACGGTATCGGCTACGACAAAGAAAATCATAAATTTACAGTCGTGTGCCAAGTAAGTGAAGGCAGTACATATGATGACTGTGGTGCAGTTCTTCTTTACAAAGGCAAAGTTATAGTTACTCATTCCGTATCACAAACCGAAAGTAATCAATATCTTATGAGCTACAAATTACCTGCAAGCTTTGAGGACAGGTCATTAAAGGTTAAGGCTTATGTTGAAAAAGACTCGCAAAGATATTATTCAAACGAAGTTGAATTTACCGTACCGGGTGATTCATCAAGCGTTGAAATTTCTAAAAGTCAAATGGCTTTAACATATAATTTAAACGGCAACGCTTATTCGATAGAGCAAAACGGCAACAGTCTTTTAAAAGATGTTAACGCAACTTTCAAGCTTGGCAATACCGACATAAGCTTGGCAGATTACAGCTATTCTTCTCATTCAAGCGTTAATTTCAACGACGCACTCGGTTACGGCACAATGCTCACTGTGAATTTGAAAGCAAAGCAAAGCAGTAATCCAAATGTCACTCAAATTTTTAAGGTTTATGACCAAAAGCCTTTTGTTACAACAAAGCTTATCATCAAATCAACAAACAATGAAAACATTGAAAGTAACTACATTTGCCCTGTTTTTGTTGACAAACTTTCGTCTATCAACTCGGGCAGTCAGCCATGGGCACAATTTTTAAAAGTTCCGTTTGATAATGACGGTTGGGTAAAATTTGAAAATGCTGCTATCAAGCAATCAAATTCAGGCACAAGCCACGAAGTTACTGCAATATATGACGCAGAAAACAAAAAAGGCTTTATTCTCGGTTCTCTCAACCACGACACTTGGAAAACAGGAATCGACTTTGTTTCAGGTGACAGTGGCATAACCTCATTAAAGGTTTACGGTGGTGCAGGCGACACTCTTACCCGTGGTGAAACTACACACGGTACTGTTAAGTCAACCGAAATTTCATCACCTGAAATGTTCATCGGAAATTATGCCGATTGGCAAGACGGTCTTAACGAATATGCAAAATCAAACGAGCTTATCACTCCGTCAAAATCAACTTGTGATGACGGCGTACCTTTCGGCTGGAACAGTTGGGGTGCTGTTCAAACAAACCTTAACTATAACACGGCTGTAGGTATTTCCGACTACATTGCAAGCAATCTTCAATCGTCATGGCAAAAGGACAACGATGTGCCTGTTTATGTTGACCTTGATTCATATTGGGATATGCTCAGCGATGACGAACTTAAAAATTTTGCACAGCACTGCAAAGCAAACAATCAAAAGCCTGGTATATATTGGGCGCCGTTCGTAACATGGTACGGTACAAGTGAACTCGGAAACACAGTTCCGGGTACTGACGGTAAAGCTAAGTTTGAAGATATTGTACTTAAAAAATATGACGGTTCGCTTTACGGCAACGAGCTTGACGGATGTATTCCACTTGATGTAACAAACCCATACACGAAAATGTACATTAAAGACAGACTCGAAAAATTCAAAAGCTGGGGCTACGAATACATAAAGCTCGACTTTCTTGTACACGGTTCGCTTGAAGGTATCCACTACGACAGCAATGTTCAAACCGGTATTCAGGCTTACAATATGGGTATGTCGTTTGTAAACGACATTATCGGCGACTCAATGTTTATTAACCTTGCTATGTCGCCTACCTTCCCACATCAGTATTCAAACGGACGAAGAATTTCGTGCGATGTTTACTATTCAACAAGTGAAACCGAATATGCGCTCAACGCACTTACCTATGGCTTTTGGGAAAAGGAAATTTACAAATATCCTGACCCGGACCACACACTCGTTTGGGGCAAGGACGGTAAAGCAAGCGAAGCAGAGGCAAGAAGTCAGGTTACACTCGGTGCAATTTGCGGAACAACATTTATGATGGGTGACGATTTCGTATCAAACACATCAAGCAATGCACAAAACAGATTTTCAAACTTCCTTAAAAATGATAAAATAATTGCCCTTGCCAAAACCGGCAAAACATTCACTCCGATAGTAAACGGCAATTACGATTCATCATCAAATATTTACAAACTTGAAGCAAACGGTAAAATTTACTATGCCGTATTCAACTTCAGAACATCTAACACCGTTCTTAGACCAAGCGACAGTTTCACTCTTCCTCTTGACGGAGATTATACTTATACTACTCTTTGGGGCAACAGCAGTGGCGAAGCAAACGGCAACCTTACAATTAATCTTAATGCCAAAGATGCTGAAGTTTACGAATTTGTAAAGAAATAAGATTGGAGAAAGAAATGAAGAAAATTTATAATGCTCCGATTGTTGAAATTGAAAAGTTTGAAATTTTTAATATACTCACAACATCAGGAGGACAAAACGGAAACGACACCGAAACAGATTTAGAATTTTTTGATGAATTTTAACAAATCTAAAAAAACAAGAACTGCGTCAAATTCGGCGCAGTTCTTGTTTTTGTTTTATTATAAATGACTTAGAGCCATTCTTTGATTTGTTCAGGGTTACGGAAAATTTCGTTAAGCTTTTCCATAAACGGTTTTACATCGCCAAGGTCAAATGCACGGTGGTCAAAAGCAATTGTAAGTGGCAATGTTGCGCCGGCTTTAACTTCGCCGTTTTCATCAATAATCGGTTTCTTTTGAATAGAGCCGATAGCGATTGCGCAAGTTTGTGGTGGAATGATTTCAAGAAGAGTGCACACACCGTTCCAATCACGGCAGATTGAACCGAGATTTGAAATTGTAATTGTACCCTGCTCAATATCGTGCTTTGTAAGTCTGTCTGTTTCAGGAATTGAATAGTAATCTTTTTTAGCTTTACCCTTTAAAGTTTTAACCTTATGCTTACCTGTTTTTGAACCGATAAGTCGACAAACGGTTTGTGCAATTTTGCCTTGCTTAAGTCCTGTCAAAGTATTGTCGAGTGATACCTCAAACATAACTTCGTTCAAGTCTGTATTATTTGCACGACGAACAGTATCCTTGATTGAATCTCTCATTTGGCTCATACTTTTCTTTTCCATATCGTGAATATTGAGCGTCATCATTTCACCGTTTTTAAGAACGGTCGGCATTGAAATGTTAATCTCTTTGAAAGTTTTAACTTCGCCACGAACAAGCTTACGGTTGAAATAAATATGTGAATTAATTTCAGGGCAAGCCTTGATTGCTTCAACAATAACTCTGAGCATTGCAGTATTAATTGTAATTTTTTCTTCAGGCGAAATTGTTGAGTTTATCTCTTTGAGCACCTTTAAAAATTCTGTTACTTCAGGTTCATATGTTGCTGCACAGTGTGGAATTGTTTCCCAGCTTTCTGCTGTCATATTTGAAACTATTTTTCTTGCGATACCGAAATGTTCGTCTTTGATTGGTGTTAATGTTTGCTTAGCCATAATTTTTTTCTCCTTTATATATAAATGTAATATTGATAATTTTTCGATTTTGTTTGAGCCGTTTTCCTCTCGACTACGATTGTAATTTTACCACCGTTTTTCATCAAAATCTATAAACCACGCTTTACATTTTCGCTCGCAACCACCGGTTGCATCCCTTTATTTAAGCCACTTTCAGCCGTTTTGTTGAAAAATCGATATAAAAGATGTATAATTTATTTATGGAAAATAAAAAGATAAGAAAACCATTAAGATTAAAAGATTTTGATTATTCGTGTGACGGTGCATATTTCATAACTATATGTTCAAAAGACAGAAAACAGATTTTTTCAAGAGTTGTCAAATCAGAGAATATCGTAGGGGCGAACATTGTTCGCCTATCAAATATCGGTAAAATTGTTGAACAAGATATTTTAAATATCAAAAAAATTTATCCTTGCGTTAACATTATGAATTATATAATTATGCCGAATCACATACATATGATTTTAATGATTGACACCAAAGGGCAAACAATGTTTGCCCCTACGATCACTCGTGTCATTAAACAGTTCAAAGGAGCAGTAACGAAACAGGTTGGCTCATCAATATGGCAAAGAAATTTTTACGACCACATTATCCGTGACGAAAACGACCTGATAACAAAGATGGAATACATTACCTCGAACCCTGAAAAATGGGAAGAGGACGAATATTATTTAAACTAAAACGAAAGGTGTAAAATTTATGGAATGGGAATTTAATTTGCCGGTTAAATTAATTTTCGGCAACGGCAAAAGAAAAGAAATTGAAAAATACATTGATGAAATAGGTGGCACAAACGGTGTGCTTGTTTGTGGCAAAAGTTTCACGAAAAACGGTGTTGCCGACGAATTTGTAAAAATGAGTGGTGGCAAAATCAAAAAGATTTTCAGCGATGTACGACCTAATCCGACAACGGACAATGTTGACGATTGCGTAAAAATTATGCGTGAAATTAATGCCGATTTTGCCGTTGCGCTCGGTGGTGGTTCACCTATGGATTGTTGCAAAGCTGCGTCGGCAATTGCAAAAGGCGACGATAAAATCAGGTCGTACCACAGCGAGGGCAAGGCTGTTAATTCGGCAGAAGCAATTCCTATGATTGCAGTCACAACAACCTCCGGCACGGCAAGTGAAGTTACCAACATTTCCGTTTTAACCGATGTTGAAAAAAATCTTAAAAACCCTATGAATGACCCTGCAATGTATCCGAAAATTGCAATCATCGACCCTGAGCTTACGCTTACCGTTCCACCTCAGGTTACTGCTTCAACAGGTCTTGATGTTCTTGCTCACGCAGTTGAAAGCTACTGGGCAACAATTCATCAACCCATCTGTTCGGCGTGCTCGATTTATGCTGCAAGGCTTGTTTTTGACTGGCTTGAAAAAGCGTACAACAACCCTGACGATTTAGAGGCTCGTGAAAAAATGGCAGAAGCTTCAATCGTTGCCGGTGTTGCGTTCAGCCACCCGAGAACTACAGGTTCCCACGCCTGCTCGTTCCCACTTACAAATATTTACGGCGTTCCTCACGGCGAAGCTTGTGCGTTTACTCTTGATTATTTTCTTAAATTCAATGCAAAATATGCCGACGAAAACGGAAGAATAAAAGCACTCGCAAAAGACTGTGGCTTTGACTCACCTGAGGCAATGGCTGATGAAATTACTGCTATGAAGAAAAGAATGGGTATGAGATGCACACTTTCCGAAATCGGTTGCACAACAGATGAACAGATTGAAGAACTTACAAAAAAGAGTATGTCAATGCTTATGACCCGAAATCCGATTACCCTTACCGAGGATAATATCAGAGATATGTATTATGAGTTAAGGTAAATTATACGGTTGTGAATAAGCAGCCATAACCGCACCGAGATTTCAAACAATTAGATTGTTTATTTCAACATTGCAAATCGATTATAAAATTATCTTTATCAATGACGCAGGAATGATACGATTTCAGGTATCTTAGGATACCGTAATCGTATCGTTGGTGCTTCGAGCCTTTCGCTCAGGGGAGTGAATTGTGCATAGCACAAGAGACACGAGACTCCAAATTTGGCGACCGAAGGAAGCACCAATTTGGGAGAAACAGTCCGGTGGACTGTTTCGTAGTGAGTGAGAATAAAGTACAGCACCCTTCCCGAAAAACTCGATTCTGGCTACTTCTTCGCAACCTTACTCACTCGAAACTTGCTTCCCTCTGACGAGGGAAGTGTCAGCTATGCTGACGATAGGAGAGATAGGCGAACACAGTTCGCCCCTACGGTGGCTTTTCTAATTTAGACTGTCTAAAATGATAAGACTATCGTAGGGGCGAACTGTGTTCGCCTTTATAATGTGGCGTCAGCCGTCAACCTTTTATAAACTATAATTTTATCAAAAAAGCTCCCAAGTCACAAAAGGCTTAGGAGATTTTTTAACTTTTTCGTTAAAATTTCACATTGTATTTTTTATTTTTATATGCTAATATTCGCTTAGCAGTAGAAATACTGCTTGTACCTTGACAATTTAACAATATGTAATACGGCATAGCTTTTCTTTATAGCGCCATGTGCCCAAACGGGACGACGAGGAAAAAGAGTTATCGAAAATTCGGCGGATGCTCTTTCGCATCACCTTAATGCGTACAAAAGCACAAAAACAGACGGCAACGGCTGAACAAAAGCTTGAGATAAGGTAATAATCAAAAATTCAGGTCATACTAAATAGTATAAAGAAATAATACAGTAAATGGAGAAAAGTTATGTGTGGTATTATAGGTTGCATCGGATATGACGATGCTACAGGAATATTAATTAAAGGACTCAAAGCGCTTGAATATCGTGGATATGACAGCGCCGGAATTGCAACGGTTGACGAAAACCTCAACCAAACAGTAATTACAAAATGCGAAGGCAGAGTAAAAAAGCTTGAGGAGAAATGCACCGATATAAGTGCATTTGCAGGGATAGGTCACACTCGTTGGGCAACTCACGGAAGAGTAAGCGACGAAAATTCTCATCCCCATAAATTCGGCAGTGTAACGCTCGTTCACAACGGAATTATTGAGAATTACGAAGCAATTGCCAAAGCACTTTGTATTGAAAACAAACTGAAATCACAAACGGACAGTGAAGTTGTTGCTGCGCTTATTGACAGCTTTTATAAAAAAACAAACGACTGCAAATCGGCAATAATCGAAAGTGTAAAAATGCTACAGGGTACTTTTGCGCTTGCAATTATTTTTGACGGAAAATGTGACGAAATTTACGCAGTAAGAAATGTAAGTCCGATTGTTTGCGCAAGAAGTGAAAAAGGTTCTTTTATTGCGTCGGACATTATTGCTATAGGCAAATACAGCAGTGAATATTTTGTTTTGCCTGAAATGACGATTGCGAAAATCACAAAAGATGATATTGAAGTGACCGATTTTGCAAATAACAAAATCACACCTGAAATATTAAAGCTTGATTGGGACATAAACCAAAGTGGCAAAATGGGTTACCCTTTTTATATGGAAAAGGAAATTTGCGAACAGCCGAAAGTTATCAGGGAAACAATCGATTTAAGAATCAAGGACGGATTGCCTGATTTCAGCTTTGATAAAATTGACGACAAGTTGCTGAAAGACTGCACCGACATAAGCATAATTGCCTGTGGAACTGCTATGCACGCAGGCTTAGTAGGTAAATATTTGATTGAAAATATTTGCGAAGTTCCCGTCAATGTTTATATGGCAAGTGAATTTATTTATTCAAATCCGATTATAAACAAAAGCACGCTTGTCATCTGCGTTTCGCAAAGTGGTGAAACAATAGACACGCTTGAAGCACTCAAGTATGCGCAAAAGAAAGGTGCAAAAAGTCTTGCAATAGTCAATGTCAAAGGCTCATCGATAGCAAGGCAAAGTGACTGCGTAATTTACACTCAGGCAGGATTTGAAATTGCAGTTGCGTCAACAAAAGCTTACACAACTCAACTTGCAGTTTTTTACCTTTTAACGGCACGAATGGCTTATGTCAGAGGAAATATGAATTACGAAGGCACTAAAAAGTTCATAACTGAACTTGAAAAAATACCGTCGGCAGTTCAAGATGTAATAGACTGCAGAGGCAAAATTCATACTCTTTCAACGAAGCTTATATCAAGTGAGCACGCTTTTATGATTGGCAGAGGATTCGACTACCCTGCTCTTCTTGAAGCGTCGCTCAAACTCAAAGAAATTTCGTATATCCATTCGGAAGCGTTTGCTTCGGGCGAACTTAAGCACGGAACTATTGCGCTTATCAGCGATGGCACTCCTGTCATTGCGCTTATGACCCAAAGAGCACTTGCGAAAAAACAGCTTTCAAACATTAAAGAGGTTATGTCAAGAAAAGCAAATGTAATCACTTTTATCAAAAAATCACTTGTGACTGACGACCTTAATTGTGATTTTGAATTGCCGGAGCTTGACGATGATTTTATGATTATCCCAAGTGTTGTCGCATTTCAGCTTCTTGCATATTATGTTTCAAGCGACAAAAGTCTTGATGTTGACAAACCGAGAAATCTTGCAAAAGTTGTTACAGTAGAGTAAAATAAGCTATGCTAAAACATATTGTTAAATTGTCATTTTATTGATAAAAAGGAGAAATTATGCCGTATTTATTTGCTCATTTTCGAGAAAAGCTTACACCTGACGGCGAACAGGTTCATTTTGCAAAAAGCAAAAACGGTTACGACTGGGAAACCGTTAACGACGGCAAACCGATTTTTACCTGCACAAAGGGTGAAAAAGGTTGCCGTGACATTGAAATTATCAAAACTAAGGAAAACAAATTTGTTATCATAGCAACCGACCTTTGCATTGTCAACCGAATGGACGACGAGCACAATGTTGACTGGTCGGACATTTCCTCAAACGGCAGTAAATATATTTCCTTTTGGCAAAGTGATGACTTGATTCACTTTTCAAATCAAGAACTTCTCTATTTCGGCAGGGATGATTTCGGTTGCATTTGGGCACCGGAAATTTTCTTTAACGATGAAAACGATGAATATATTATCCATTTCAGCGCAACTGTTAAAACTGATAATTTTTCGCATATGGCGATTTATTACACGAAAACAAAAGATTTTAAAACATTCACAAAACCGAAATTATTTTTTGAAAAAGAGTGTGGAGTTTTTGACTCTCATTTAGTTAAAATTGACGGTACATATCACCTTTTTTATAAAACCTCTGCCGAACCTCTGATGAATATGCACGCTACGAGCACTAATCTTTTCGGCGAATATACCCACGATTTTGACTTTCAAAATTATATGGCAAACCTTTACAGACCCGGTTCACACGAAGCAGCTACTACATATATTTTGCCCGACGGTAAGTGGTGCTTGATGCTCGACTTTTTCGGTTGCAGTAAAGAAAAAATGGGTTATGTTCCGTTTATAAGCGAAAAGCCGGGCGACGCACATTTTCATCAGGTTAATCAGCTCTTCACTTTCCCCTACGGCTTCAAACACGGCAGGGTTATTGAGATTGATGATGAGGTGTATGATAAATTATAGTTTGCGTCGTCACAAACTCCGTATCACTCGTGACGAATTTCTTTAATATTTGATTTGAAATTCATCCCTCATTCGCTTCGTTGCTCCTCCTTTTCAAAATTTGTCGTACAGTGGTGCGTCAAATTTTGTATGGAAAAAGG
>JBNMGQ010000002.1:0-64943 GCA_050872345.1 Eubacterium sp.
GAAAAGACATTAAATTTTCGGCAAGTGTCTGCTCTTCGCAATTAATTTTAAACGAAAGAAGCTTTACAATATCGGATGAGTCAATCTCTATATTTTCGTAAAGCAAATCAAAAGACGAATAAGCAACCAGTTTATCGGCAAGGTCATATATAGATTGATGAACATTTGAAAGTTCCGGCAAAAATTCATTATTAACGGTGTTTGACAAATAGCTGTTTATTTTGGTAATCAGTTTTTTATTATTTAAATCCAATTCAATAGGATTTGAGATAAAAAAGCCCTGTTTATTAAATTCAAACGGTTTAAAATTTTCGGAAAAAGTAAAATATTCATCATGGCTTTCGTTTAAAAATGAGTATAAAACATTTCTGAAAAGTTGTTTGTTTTCAATAATCAAAACAGGTATTTTGTCATCTTCAAATTTAATTTGTGAATCAAAATATGTAAAAGAAATCATCATAATATCAACAACCTTTCATCATTGGAAACAACATTACTGTCAACAGAGCCGACAACTATTTCCATTTTTGAATATTGTTTTTCAGTTACAACAAGCATTTGCACAAGACCGGCAGACGGTTTATTTTTCTTAACGCTTTCGCTGATACCGTTTGCTACTGTTTGATTAAGCGCAAGCTTGGAATATACGGATTCCTGAACCATCATAAACCCGTTTTTAACAAGAAACTTTCTGAATTTTGTATATTCTCGCCTGTCCTTTTTTGTTTTGACCGGTAAATCAAAAAATACAATTACTCTCATAAATCTATAACTCATAATTCATTTGTGGAAATTTAATAAGCGATATATCGTTTTGTTCAATTGATGAAAACACACTTTTCGTATAAATTTTGATTGCATTTAAAAGTGTATTTGATTTGTTATCTATGGGTAAACTTAACATTATATACATTGCCGACAACGATATTAAGGTAAGCGTCCTTAGCGTGGTGGAAGTCGTTGACTTCACGGCACTTAAGCATATCGTATGTTTGACGCATTTCGGACGCTAAAGCTGCTTTAACATAAACAATTTCGGTATCAGGATAAAGGCTCTTAAGTATACCGGTTACAGCCTTTGTCGACTGCCTTGTTTCAACAAGTTGACGAGCAACGAAAGCAGAAAGTTCATCATCACTTAGTGGTGTATTTCTTACAAGTCGATTATATTTTTCCTTGCTGATAAGACCTTTTTTAAGAAGCATATTCCAAAAGCCTTTTCTATTAGCACGAATGTCGCTTGAAAGTGGATATACATTAGTTTTTTCGGCATTTTGGGTTTTGACAACAAGCACTCTGTTATTAAGGCTGTCATCTTTAATTTTCGATTGTGGGTAAATATGGTCAATATCATATCGTGGATTGCCACTCATAAGCAAACCAAGGTCGATTTTTTCACCCGTATACATACATTCGCCGAATTGAGTATAGTAAAAATAAAGCTTGTCACTTCTGAGTTCATCTTCGCTTTTACTGTCAAGCGACGAATACAATCTATTATACTCTTCAATATCGTCAAAATCTTTCTTACAGCTTTTATAAAGGTCGATAAGCTTATTTTTTCTCGACTGGGTTCGTTTCTTTTCCTGTGGTCCTTTGGCAACTTCAACAAAAATCTTTTTCGGTGGGCACTTCATTATTTTTTCAATTTCTTTAGTAATTAAAAGAGATTGATAAACAGGTCGCTTAACCTTAGGCGAAATATATAATTCTTCCACCATTTTATTAAGTGATTTTTTGCCGTCAAACGAATTAAGTTTTGCAAGATAGTCGATTATCTTAGTGTCGTTATCATCACAGGTAAAAGTGTCACTGTAAAGAATTTCCATAAGATTAAAATTTGTTTGCCAAAGAGCAGTTATAATATTCATATATTCGCCACTCTCTTTTTCTGTGGCATAAACAGTTGTCAAAAATTCCTTAGAAAATCTTCCCCATCCGGTATATTTAAGCTTTGATATTTTAATAATTTCATCATCGGTAAACTTACCTGAAAATTCTTTTTTGAGCCTTTTTCTCAGAAGTTTTTTATCGTCGCCGAAAATTGTAATTGCCTTGATAATTTCTTCCTTTTCCTCAAAAGACAAATCATACGCCTGCAAATCCTTAAACGGTTTTAAAGAAGATTTAAAGCTGATGTCAAAACCTGTAAGCGTTGTAAATTCAATATTTCTTGACTTAAGATAATTTTCAAGAGCCTTTTGCGACACCTTTGTGTATTTTGTAAAAAGGTCGTTGTAAATTTCTTGTTTAAGTTTAACAGTAATTCTTTCGCCGTCTATTTTCAAATTATTCAGTTCGTTAAGAACGGCATATTTTGAATAAAGAAGTGAACATTTAGGAACGACATCATATTTAGGCAAATATGTACACTTGCTTGTAAGATTATTAATAAACTCTTCGGCTGACTTATCAAAATCAACCACCTTTTCAATATTCCAAGGGTAGATTTTTTCATTACTGCGAACGAGCCAACTTCTTGTTGACTTATTATTAAGCGGGCCGATATAGTAAGGTATACGATACTCAAATATTTTAATAATCTTATCCAAAACGGTAATACCGTCATCATCTTTTGAATTTAAAAACGGCAAATATTCTTTAGCATTATTAAGTATTGCTTTAAGTTCCTTTTCATTAAGTTGCATAGGAATTACGCCGTTATCTTTTGAAACCTGTTTAGGCATAAAAGTACCGTTTCCGATTTTGTCAAACATATCAACAAAGCTGTCATCTTGACAAGGACCGAGTGTCTTTTTAATATATTTGCAAAAATCTTCTTGCGTGCATTTATTTTCCAGCACACCGGTACCCTTTGAAGTTTTGATATGAGCGCAATAAGCTACATAGTTGTTTAATTTGTCTTTTGAAACTTTGAATATTTCGTATTTCTTTTCAGGTAAATACTCATTTACATAAGCTTTAAGTCTTTGCAAATCATTTTTATGTTCCTCATACGCCTGAGTTTTTGCGTCGCAAAGATATTCCTTACCGTTTAAAATATCAGCAGAACAGCCCAGTCATAAACTGCCTTAAGCTTTTCGAGAAGTTCAAATCTGTCATCAAGATATGACATATAATCGTCAGCATTATCGTCAAAACCTGACGAAAAAGAAACTTTATTTTCTTTAACTTCTTTCAAAGATTCGTCATCAAATATATCGGCAAGTGCAACACTAGAACCTGAAAGAAGAGTTAGCATTGAATAAATCTGTCTTTCATTTTTCTTATTAATTGAAAACAGCTTTGAAATATCATCATTTTTCTTTTTTATGCCGATATTTTTATCCTTAAGTATTTTGGATAATTCTTCTTTGTCATCATCGCTCAAATATAACTTTTCGCAATCGTCATCAAAAAGATAATTGTCGTTTATATAATTTATCATTTCATCAAAAATAACATTAAAATCACTGATTCCGTCAAGAGAGTTTGAATCAAAATCAAAAAGAAAATGACCACGATTTTTAATAATATGATGAGCAGCAAGATATACAAGCCTAATATCGTGTGGTTCTTTATTATGTACAAGTTCACTTCTCAAATGATAAATTGTCGGAAATTCAGTGTGAAAGTCCTTGTCGGTATAATCCTTATCGGCAAAAACGCAATAAGGCACAGAAACAGATTTATCTTCAAGATAAAGATTGCTTTCTTTAAGCCTTTGATAAAAAGCTGTATCAACCTTACTTATCTCTTCATCAAAAAGCTGTTCAAGTAAAGCAAGCCTTTCTCTTTTTCTGTCATTTCGTCTGCGTGAACCTCTGAAACCTCTACAATCAACAGCAGTATTGCTTTCGTCAAAAAGCCTAATGCCCCACATTGCATTACCGTTAAATTTTTGGATTTTGTATGACATATCGCTGACAGCCCAACCTACTGAATCGGTACCCATATCAAGTCCCAAATAATAATCTTTTTCCATATTTTTCTCCTTCTGAATTTGGTATTGACAAATAAAAATTTAAGTGCTAATATATAAGCATCTCAAAACCTTATGAGATTACACTATAAGTTCAAATAAGGATTTATCCAAAATCGTTGCTTTTTGCAACTTCGCAGTGTGCGAATTTTAAAGACCCCTGATTGAGGGTCTTTTTTATTTGCCTAATTTAACACTATATTAATTGTAACTTTTTGTCAAGCATTTTATTTTTTAGTACATATTTAAGTACTTTAATAAAAAATCGTCGTAATAAACAACATTCAAACTGCTTGGCGAAGAACCACTTTTTTATTATGATGATAGTATAAGTTAAACACTTTACATATCGTAGAGTGCTTTTCATAACTAAAATCAGTAATCAGAAGCTGACGCTTAAATGCGCCGGCTTCTTTTTATATTGTCCTATTGATTTTTAAAAACAACTATGTTATATTATATATAGAGTTAATCCTTATAGTTGCCCAAAAGGCTATTTGGAATGCTCTTCTCCTCGCCTGACTCGAAAGAGTCAGGCATTTTTGTTTTTATGGGCTGTATTTTCTGCTTGTTTTGAAAAAATATAAATTGCTTAAATAAAAGAAATAGAGCGCTTTTAAAATAAAAAAATAAGGACTATCAAATGATAGCCCTTTGGTGCAGGTAACAGGACTTGAACCTGCACGGTTTCCCACTAGATCCTAAATCTAGCGTGTCTGCCAATTCCACCATACCTGCATATTTAAGACTTTGATATACTACCATAAACCCATAGCAATTTCAAGAGCTTTTGTCGTTTTTTTATTTTTTTCATAGTATGTATTACGGTTTAAAAACCGAATCTATGAAAGGAAGAATTACTATGAGCTGTAATGACAGAAGTTTAAGAAATCTTGAAACAAGCATTTATACAAGTTCAAACGGTTGTTGTGACAAGGATTATGATGTAAGAATTATTGAAAGAGTAGTTCCGTGCTGTTTTTATCCACCAAGACCATTTCCACCGTCGCCACAGCCACCTATTCCACCTCAGCCACCTGAATTTCCGACAATAGCACCGACTGCATCATATGCTCAGTTTATCAACAATTCAACAAATGGCGCAACATTCGGTGCAGGCGAAAACATTTCTTATCCGTCAACGCTTTATAATACCGACACGGCAGATATTGTAAACAATAACGGTATAATAACGCTTTCAGGTGGAACGAGTGGCAGAGCATATCTTGTTAATTATCAAGTGACCGGTACTTTTGCAAACGAAACTGTAATCGGTTTGGCTGTTAACGGCGCAGTTGAAAATAATTCTAAAATAGTGCCTGACGGTGGAATCGGAACTTCAAATTCAAGCTATATTGTTTATGTTCCGGCTAATTCGGTTTCAACCGTTTCGCTTCGTGTAGTTTCAGGCAGAATTACTACTGCTTCGCCTACAATCGGTACTAATATATCGGTTGTAAGAATTGCTTAAATTTGGTATGGCTTGCCATACCTACATAAATATATTGACAATTATTTCACAATATGATATTGTGAAGTTGCACAAATCAATAAAAAGGAGGACAAGCTGTGTTTTTTATTTGTAAAGATACTGTTAAAATTGATAAGAGTCGTGCTGATGCCGTTTCTTTGTTTGAAAAATCGTTTTACGATATGCACAAAGCAGGTTATACCTTTTCAACTCGTATAATTCACGCTGATTATAACGGCAAAAAGTTTACCGGCGTTGTTGACGATGACGGAATATATACTGCAAGATACATAGGTAATGTTGAAAATGACAGATATTACAGAACGGCACCGATTAGCAAAATTGGATTTGACGGCGATGATAATAATTGCAATGTTAATATTGTAACTAAAGCAAATTATTATGTCTTTTTCTTTATAATCAGTTTAATCGTTTTGATTGCTGCTGTTGTTCTTCTTATCGTATCGTTCAATACATCTTTGAAAGTTCCGTTTATTGTAATTACAGCGATAGCAATTGTAATTAACATTGTTGTGTTGGCTTTGTCTAAAAAGTCAATCGACGATGTTCAAAGTGAACTGTTGTACATATTAAAATATAATGATTAAAAAAGAGACCTGCTCCTAATTGGAACAGGTCTTAGTTTTACTTAGTTATTTCCAGCTTTGAATAATTGAAGGATTGTCAAAAATCTCATCAAGCTTTCTCATAAACGGAACTACATCACCGTAGTCAAGTGCTCTGTGGTCAATTGCAATTGTAATCGGCATAACAAGTCTTACTTCAATCTTATCATTACCGTTTTCGTCAGTTACAACAGTCGGACGCTTTTGTGCAGCGTTGATAGCAAATGCAGTAGTTTGAGGTGGTATGATTTCAAGAAGAGCACACATACCTTTTTGCTCACGGTAAATTGAACCGAGGTTTGAAATGGTAGTTGTACCTTGTTCAATGTCGTGCTTGGTAAGACGCTTTGTTGTAGGGATAGAATAGTAATCCTTTTTAGCCTGACCTGAAAGAGTCTTAACTTTATGCTTACCTGTTTTTGAACCGTAAAGTCTGCGAATAGCTTGTAAAACTTTACCTTGCTTAAGACCGGTTAATGTGTTATCAAGTGAAACTTCAAACATAACCTCGTTCATATCCGAGCCTTTGGCTCTCATAACAGTATTGTTAATTGCTTCTGTCATTTGGGCAAGAGTTTTGTTACCCATATCGTGCATATTAACAGTCATCATTTCGCCTGTAGGAAGTACCATAGGCATTGAAATGTCAATGTGGTCAAAATAAATAAGCTTACCTCTGACAAGCTTACGGTTAAATTCAAGATGAGTATTCATCTTTGGTGCAGCCTTTAAGCCTTCGCAAATAATCTTGAGCATAACAGTGTTGATTGTGATTTTTTTACTCTTATCTGTTACGCCTTCATTAAGCTTTTTAACTTCTTTGAAAAGTTCGGTGACATCTGCATCATATGTCATAGTAGCGTGTGGAATGGTTTCCCAGCTTTCACTTGTCATATTTGATACGATTTTTCTTGCAATACCGAAATGTTCTTCTTTAACCTTTGCCATTTAGTTCTCCTTTAATATAATCTTATTCTTTGATTTTTGAAATGATTGAAGCTACACCTTCTTTAATCGAATCTTTAGTATCTACCAAATATTCTTTTAAATCACCGATTTGCTCATTCATTTCTTCACTTGTGAAAGGTTCTTCGTTAAAACGCTTTTTGTATTCTAAAATCAAATGAGGTCTGAATTTAGGATGTGCTATTTTAATAAGAGCCTTAGCCCTCTCTTTAAGTGTCTTTCCTTTAAGCTGTGCAATACCGTATTCCGTTACAACATAGTTAACATCGTTTCTCGGTGTTGTTACGGCACTGCCTTCTGTAATCAAAGGCACAATTCTTGAAATTAAACCCTTTTTAGCAGTAGAAGGCATAGCGATAATTGAACGGCCACCCTTGCTCATTGTTGCACCTCTTACAAAGTCAACCTGACCACCGACTGCCGAATATTGGTTTAAACCTACAGTATCGGATACAACCTGACCCAAAAGGTCGATTTGCAAACAAGAATTTATTGAAACCATATTGTCATTTTGAGCAATGACAGTAGGGTTGTTAACATAATTAATAGGGTGAAGCTCAACGGACGGATTGTTATTTATGTAATTGTTAAGCTTTTCAGAGCCGAACGCTGCACCCAAAATAGTTCTAAACGGATTTTTGTTTTTCTTCTTATTGTTAATTACGCCTGCCTCAAGCAAATCAACAACACCGTCACCGACAAGCTCGCTGTGAAGACCTAAATCCTTTTTATCCCAAAGTTGAGCGCAAACTGCATTTGGAATACCACCTATACCAAGCTGTAAGCAGTCACCGTCATTAATAAGCGACGCACAGTATTTGCCTATTTCCATTTCAGTGTCGGAAATTTCTACCGATTTTACTTCGGGAAGTGGTTCGTCGTGTTCAACAAAACAAGTGAAGTCACGAACATGCATAAAGCTGTTGCCGAATGTTCTGGGCATATATTTGTTGACCTGAGCAATAACCACTTCGCAGTAATCTGCAGTACCTCTTGTATAATCAACCGTTGTGCCGAATGAAACATAGCCGTGCTCGTCAGGTGGCGATACCATAACTATAGTGACTCTCGGGCAAATAAAATTCTTTATCAAATCCGGAATTTCGTAAAAGTGAGAAGTTGTAAACTCACTTACACCGAGTGAAATTGCTTTCCTGTTACTTTGTGAAGCGAAAAGGCAGTTTAAAGTAAAATGACCTTTCATCTCCGGTCTGCACCATGGTGAGTCACCGAGCGTGAGCATATTAGTTATTTCCACATCGTGATATTCCTGATAATGCTCAACGAGTGCACGCTCTATTGCAAAAGGTTCACCACAGCCAAAGCCGGTAACTACTTTGTCACCGTTATGTATAAGCTTTATAGCTTCTTCGGCAGTAGTAAGCTTGCTTTTATAAATGTCTTGCCAATTATTCAATTTATTACCCCTTAACCAAAAATTGAAATTTGTATAAATATAAGTTTTTTGTATAGTTAATATACCTTTAGCTTAAATAAAGTTTATTAACTTATACTATGTTACATTATTTATATATAAATGTCAATTAATAATAGTTAATTTTTATTTAATAATTGACAATTTTCTTAAAATAAAAATCTATTGTTGATTATTTTGTTTAAAATATGTATAATACCATAGGTGATTAATGTGACGATAAATGTGCTTGATTACTGTACAAAAGACAATTCATCTGTCGGTACAGCAGAAGCTATAAGGAATATGCAAAGTGGTGACACCTTGGAATTTCCGAAAGGTGAGTATCACTTTTTTAAAGATTACAGTGTTCACAAAGTGTGTCATATGACTAATACAGACTCATTTAAAGCACCTGACAAATATTTTGCAATTCTTATTGAAAATAAAGAAAATATTACTATAGACGCCTTAGGTTCTGTCTTTGTTATTCACGGCGATATGTGCGCTTTTGCAATGTTTAACTGCAAAAATGTTACGCTCAAGAATTTTACAATTAGATATAATTCACCTACTAATTATGAAATGAAAGTGCTTAAAAGGACTTTTAATAAAGTAACATATCAAATACCTCAAAACAGTCATTTTTATGTTAAGGATAATAAGCTTGTATTTTTTGAGCAAAGCCCTTTTACAAAGAAAAATTATTACACATATGTTGCAAATGAAGAATGTGCCTGCAATGTAATTCACAGGGGTGACAGCGTTTTCAGAACTCAACTTTCACCTACAAGAACTGCAATAAAAATAAAGCAACTCAATGCAACTACTGTCGAGTGTAAATATCTTTTGTCACCTAAGTTTAAAGTGGGTGATGTCGTTACAATGTCACGCAATAAGCTTAGGGATAACAGTGGCTTGTTTTTCAATGCCTGCTCAAATGTTTCTTGCGACAATATCACTGTAAATTATATGCACGGCTTCGGCTGGCTTTCGCAAATGTGTGAAAATATGAGTTTCAATAACATTTCGTTTAAGCCTGCCAAGGGTTATACGGTTTCTTCCTTTGCAGATTTGATTCATATTTGTGGTTGTAAAGGATATGCAAAAATAACCAATTCACATTTTGAGCATCCACACGATGACGCAATCAATGTTCACGGTGCATTCTTAAGGCTTAAAGAAGTTATTGACGATAGCACCGTTTTGCTTGAATTTGTTCACCATCAGCAAGGTGGTTATACAGCCTTTTATCCTGACGACAAGGTCAAGATTTATAACAGAAACGACCTTAGCGAATTTGATGATGAATTTACAGTTGAGTCTGCCGTTGATAATATCGACGAAAAGACAGTTAAGGTTAAGTTTAAGGAAGCTTTACCGAAGCTTACACCTAATCAATATGTGTTTGAAAATGTAACATATAACCCTGAACTTACAATCAGCAATTGTACATTCAACGCTATCCCTACAAGGGGTATTCTTTGCACTACGGACAGACCGTCTAAGGTGTTTGGCAATACATTTACTAATGTAAAAATGCCGGATATATTTATTTCGTGTGACTGTAAGGATTGGTACGAAAGCGGTCCGTGCAGAAACCTTGAAATATTTAATAACACTTTTTCTAAAAAAGATGCAGTGCTTATAAAACCTATTTGTGTTTTTAAGCCTGTTGATAATGTTCATCGTAACATTAAAATATATGATAATAAAATCGGAGAATAATTTATGAGTAAAAATATGATAATCGGTCAGTCGGGTGGTCCTACTGCCGTAATTAATTCAAGTCTTGCAGGTGCTATGGAAACTGCATTTGAAAGTGATAAAATCGGCACCGTTTACGGTATGATTAACGGTATTCAGGGCTTGCTTGAGGATAATATTATTAATCTGAGCGAACGCTTTGACGGTAAGCCTTACGACATTAACCGTCTTCGCTTAACTCCTGCAATGTTCCTCGGCTCTTGCAGATATAAGCTTTCTGATGATGACGAAACATATGCCGAAATAGTTGATATGTTCAATAAGTATAATATCGGCTATTTTCTTTATATCGGTGGTAACGACTCAATGGATACAGTAGATAAACTTTCAAAGTATACTGCAAGCCATAATATCGATATAAAGATTGTTGGTATTCCTAAAACTATTGATAATGACCTTGTAGGTATTGACCATTCTCCGGGATTTGGTTCTGCTGCAAAGTATATTGCTCTTGCCGTTAAAAATGTAGCTTATGACACAAGTATTTACAGTATCAAGAGTGTTCATATTATTGAAGCAATGGGTCGTAATGCAGGTTGGCTTACTGCTGCGTCGGCTCTTGCCCGTGACGGTGACAGTGTTGCACCTCATCTTATCTATCTTCCTGAAATTCCGTTTTCTGTTGATAAATTTGTTGAGGATGTTAAGGGTAAACTTGACGAGTATAACTCTGTTATTGTAGTTGTAAGCGAAGGCATTAAGGATAAGGACGGCAACTATATCAGTGCCAGGGGTGATAATGTTGACAAATTCGGTCATGTTATGCTCAGTGGTACAGGTGCTTATCTTAAAACAGTTGTTGAGGAAAGAATCGGCTGTAAGGTTCGTGCGTTAGAACCAAGCGTTCTTCAAAGAAGTGCAGGCCATACAGCATCTTTGACCGATATTACAGAGGCTTATAACCTTGGCGTTGTAGCCGTTAATGCTGCACTTGACGGTAAAACAGGTGTGTTCTCAACACTTCGCCGTACAAGTGATATTCCGTATACAGTTGATTATTCTACCGAAGATGTAAGCGTTGTTGCAAATAACGAAAAGTTAGTACCGAGAAACTGGATTAACGAGCAGGGCAACGATGTAACCGAGGAAATGATTGATTACCTTTCACCACTTGTTAAAGGCGTACCTCAAGTTCCGTATCGTAACGGACTTCCTGATTATATCGGTCTTTCACACCTTGATGTTAAAAAACAAAAATATTCGGATTAATATTTTATACCTTTAAATCAAAAACGGAGCTGTCGTAAAGACGGCTCCGTTTTTATATATTAATATTCAACTTTTAAGTTTTCTTCGGCTTCTGCAACTTTAAGCATAATTGCACATTCGATACGCTTTCTGTGAAGTTCACAGCCGAACTCATAAACACCGTTTACACTTCCTGTTGTGTGGTAAGCATTTGCTGCGCAACCACCAGAGCAATAAAGCTTAGCAAAGCAGTCTTTACATTCCTTATGTGAATATACATTGCATTCTTCAAATTGCTCAAGCACTTCTTTATTTGTAACGCCTTTCCAAATATCACCGAGTAAAAACTTTTCGTCCCCGACAAATTGGTGGCAAGGATAAAGTTCACCGGTAGGAGTAACTGCCATATATTCGGTACCTACACCACAGCCCGATACTCTTTTAACTATGCAAGGACCTGCGTCAAGGTCAATCATATAATGGTAGAAAGTAAAGCCGGTGCCGTTTCTGTATCTTTTAAGCATTTCGTCTGCTAAAATTTGATACTGCTCTTTGAGGATAGGTAAGTCCTCCTCTTTAAGCGCATATGGCTCCTTCGGGTCGGATACTACAGGCTCGATAGAAAGTTCTTTAAAGCCTAAGTCTGCCATATGGATAATGTCTTTTGCAAAATCAAGATTATTTCTGGTGTATGTGCCACGCATATAATAATCCTTTTGGTTACGAGAATCGGCAAATTTTTTAAACTTGTCAACAATTAAATCGTATGAGCCTTTTCCGTTTCTTGAAACTCTCATAGCGTCGTTAGTTGATTTTCGTCCGTCAAGTGAAAGCACTACATTGCCCATCTCTTTATTGCAAAAATCAATTACATCGTCGTTTATAAGAAGTCCGTTTGTTGTAAGGGTAAAACGGAAATTCTTGTTATATTTTTTTTCCTGCTCTCTGCCGTATTTAACAAGTTCTTTGCAAACTTCCCAATTAAGAAGTGGCTCACCACCGAAAAAGTCAACTTCAAGATTTCTTCTTGTACCCGATTGCTCAATCAAAAAGTCAAGTGCTCTTTTGCCTGTTTCAAGACTCATTAAACCCTTTGGTCCGTCGTATTCACCTTTGCCGGCAAAACAGTATTTGCAAGCTAAGTTACAGTCGTGCGCTACATGAAGGCAAATAGCTTTAACAACACCTTGTCTTTTCTTAAACTGCTTGGCAGTTGCTTCAAATGTATCTTCGGCAAAAAGTCTTCCGTCAGCCTTAAGCGCTTCTATATCCTCAAAGCAAAGGTCAATGTCATCTTCGTTTACTTCGTCGTCATCTTTGTATTTTTCAAGTATGTATTTTTTAATTTCGTCTTTAGTATGTTCCTCATACATTGTTATAATATCATATGTAGCTTCGTCCACAGAATGAACACAGCCACTGTTTTGGTCGAGTATGATATTATAGCCGTTCATTTTATAAGCGTGTATCATTAAATTACTCCGTAGTTTTATTTCAATGAAAAAGGTGGGTCATTGCCCACCTGATTTTCATTTATTTACTTCTTAAGCTGTTCGCATTTCTGGTTAGCTACTGAACAAGAAGTCTTGCTTGCTGACTGGCAAGATGTCTGGCATTCGCCACAGCCACCTTTTTTAGCTGATTCGCAAAGATTGCGTGAGCTTAAAGTGTTGATTCTCTTCAAAAGAAACACCTCTTTCTTAAATTTATATTGCTATTTTACATTAATATTACTTCTTTGTCAATATTTTTAACGGCAGTAAATTGCTGTCGGACAATATATTTACACCATTTTCGCAAAATTCTTTAATTTGCAGGATGAAATCTTGACTTATTACTTCACCCGGTGCTATTATCGGACTTCCCGGTGGATAAGCGTAAACATATTCACCCGATACTTCATTTTCACTTTCTTCTAAAAAACTTTCTTTAGTGTCGGCTGTTTCATATGCCTCAAATTTTTTTATAGGAAGAACAGGAGTTGAGAAGTGATAATTCTTTTCTTCTCTTTTTTCAATATTTTTTAAAGCGAAAATTAATCTATCAAATCCTTCTTTTTTATCACATACAGTTGAAATGAGTATAACATATTTAAGCGACGCACCTTCAACTTCAATTTTATTTTGCCTTAAATATTCACTCAGCTCATATCCGTTGTAGCCTTTTGCCGATATGATTATTCTTGTAATATCATCATTTTTTAGTACATTGATATTTTCAAGCTTTGATATTTCTTCATAAAAACTGTCAAGCATAATTTTGTAGCTTTCAAATTCACTATTGCAATCTTTAAGAAAATCAATGCATTTGTCAATTGATGTCATAATTACATAGCTTGGTGAACTCGTTTCAAAAATATCCATATACTTTTTCACTTTGTCATACAAACTTATATTATTAATATGTATAACAGCGCTTTGAGTTAAAGCCGGTAATGTTTTATGCAGCGATTCAATAACAATGTCAGCGTTTGGTTGATTTGGTAAATAGTCTGCAAATCCAAAATGAGCACCGTGAGCGCAGTCGATTATAAGTGGAATATCGCATTTTATATTGCTTATATATCCTTCATAGGTTGGCGAAGTGATAACGACGGCGCAGGCATTTGGATGCTTTTTAATTGCCTTGTCAATTTCTTCTTGGCTTATTCTTTCATATAAGCCGTATTCTTTATTGAATTTAGGCTCAACATATTCAACCTTAAGTTTGTTAATAAGGCAGGCATTATATACAGCTTTGTGGCAATTGCGTGCAATAATAATTGTACCGTTTTCTTTGGCAACGGCACTTATTGCCGAAAGTATACAACAGGTTGAGCCGTTAACACTGATTATGCTTTTTTGAAATCCAAACAGCTTTGCCAAATCCTTTTGCATTTCGTCCAACATATCGTTCGGACAGTAAAGATTGTCAAAACCGTCAATCTCCGTAATGTCAATTTCACTTGACGGAATATCAAATTTTTCGTTTCTTTTATGCCCCGGCATATGAAAAGGGTAAAGGTCATTGTTTTTTAATTTATTGTAAAGCTTCAATTTTATCTTTCCTTGCAGTTAAATTGTTGATTAAAAGCATTATGTATCCTGAAAATATCGGTACTGTTTCTATTAATGCCGTTTCTTTAAAAATCAAGAGCATAATCAAATCAGTTATAAGAATGGTTGCACTGATTAAGGATAATAAATATTTTTTGCTGAGTAAAAATGCTAAAAATACACTCACACCCATAACACCTGAAAATGCAAGCGACCCTATGCAGTGCGCTAAATACTGTGGATATTTGTCGTAGTCAAAGTCACAGGTAAGAGTCAGTATCATTCCGAGTGCAGATATTATCAAAAGTATTATGTAAAATTTGTATTTCGTTTTAGCGAATGCTGTGTGTATATTAAACGCCAGTGCAATATATGTGCTGATACCCCATAAACAAAACCATACACGATGCTCAAGACCGACGGTTGAAAGCGCACTTTCGTTTCCTTTAATTCCACCGAATGTTAAATAATATACTGTAATCAAAACAGCGATTGTAACAGTTAATAAACAAAATCCTTTTTTAATCATATGTATCAACCAAATTGCGTATTTTCAAATTGTTTTCTATTATTTCTTTTGTAATATTTTTGCCGATACTGCTTTTGTTAACAGATACGGTGATACTCTTATCACTCGGAAGATAAAAATAATTGTCGCTAAACACTGCGTCAATATCTTCAAATTGAAGTTCAACATAAAATGCAGGGTAATCAGTGTTTAAAGTTATGTTGAAAACAGTATCGTTTTCTGATATTTCTGCCGTAATGTCAGGTTTGATAAATTCAATATGTTTTGCAGGAGCTAAAAATTCAAAGCCTCTGCTAATAATTTTATCATTTTCAATAAATTCAAAATCAGCAAAAATATTTCTGCGATTTTCATAATTTGAAATAAACTCTTCTAATTTAAGACATACTGCTTTTTTTGAATTCATTGGTTGTAAGCTTAAATTGATTGAGTTTGAATAAATGACATTAGCGTCAATATTTAATAACCTGTAATTCAATGTGCAGTTATGTTCATTCAAAGTTTCGTTTTCATAATGAATTTCAAAAATATTGTTTTGCATTAAAGCAGAAACAGCAACAGGTGAGTAAAACCTTTTTGCAAAATAATGAAGCGCTTTATATCTTCCAAAGTAATCAAGTCCACTCCAAGATGCAACTTGCCAACAATCATTAAGTTGCCAATAAAGCGAACCCATACATCTTCCTCTGTTTCTCCTCCAGTGTTCAACGCCTGTCTTTATACCTTCGGCTTGAATTAACTGTGAAATATATACGAGTGAATCCAAATCCTTTGGATATTTAAAATATTGTGAAATGTAATACAGTATCTTTTCATTACCGGTACCGTTTTTTTGATGGCACTCCATTATGTAAGAAAAAATATTTCTGTCACTCGGCAATGTAAATGAGTTAATCGTTTTTATTGACGGAAAAGACTGCAAGCCAAATTCGGACATAAATCTCGGATATAATGTTCTGTACTGTGTAAACGGTTTTCTTCCGTGCCATACTTCCCAATAATGCATATCGCCGATATTTTCGCTGTTTGGTTCAATGAAGTTTCCGTTTGAAGACGGAGAACTTTTGAAGTATGAGGTATTTGGGTCGAGTCTTTCCATAAGAGACGGCATATATTCTTCAAATTGTTTATAATAATCGTCTTTTAAATTTTTGCCGTATCTTTCCTCCCATCCCCATTCATTCCAAGCAAGTTCCATTTCATTGTTACCACACCATAATCCAAGGCAGGCATGGTGGCGAAGCCTTTTAACATTATCTTCAATTTCTTTAGTTATGTTTTCTTTAAATTCATCATTAAAATCATAAGCGCCGCAGGCAAACAAATGGTCTTGCCAAATTACAATTCCGGCTTTGTCGCAAAGCTCATAGAAATAATCGTCAGGGTAATATCCACCACCCCAAACTCTGATAGTATTAAAATTTGCGTCAACGCAGGCATCTATAAGTTTTTTACTTCTTTCATATGAACGCCGTGAAAGTAAATGGTCTTCGGGTATATAATCGGCGCCCATTGAGAAAAACGGTATTTTGTTGTTGACAAATTCAAAGCTTTCGCCCCATTTGTCTTTTTCTCTTTTTACATAAAGTGTTCTTAAACCGATTTTCTTTTCTGTAAAATCAACTGTTAAATCGTTGTTTTTAAGTTCAAGTTTAACAATATATAAATTCTGTTTTCCAAGTCCTCTTACCCACCAAAGCATAGGTTCTTTTATTTCTATATCAAAGCACATATTATCATCAGCTTTATATGCTTTAATTATTTTTTTGCCGTTTGGTGATGTTATCGTTACTTTTAATTCGCAGTTTATATCAAGTTCATTTTGAATACTAAAATTAAGAGTTACCGAGCTTTCTTTGTGCTTTTGAGTTATATATACATCGTCAATTTTTGCACCGTCATATGTTTCAAGATAAATGTCACGCCAAATACCTAAATCCGGAATTTTTGCTCCCCAATCCCATCCAAACATATAGTGTGCTTTTCTGATATGTGAAATACCGGGTACTGCATCTGCACAGCTTGTCAAAAATTTTTCTTCGTTTTTCTTTAATGCAAAGTTAGTTGCAGAGTGGAAATACAGCCTTATTTCGTTATTTCCTTCAATAAGAAATTTTGCAGCGTCAATCTTGTATGTTCTGTGCATATTATTTGTTTTTGATACAAGAATGCCGTTAAGATAAATATCGCAAAGTGTATCAAGACCTTCGCAAACAAGATTAACTTTTTTATTGGAAATACCTTTTAGTTCAAAACTTTTTTTGTATTCAAAATCGTTTTTGGAAATCTCTAACGCTTTATATTCATTATCTCTGTAAAATGGGTCATCCATTTTTTTATTGTCAATTAAATCTTTAAATACCGAGCCGGGAACTGTTGCGTCGAGCCATTCATCGCTGTTTGCATATCGCATATTCCATTTTCCATTTAATGATATTTTCATATTTTCGCCTCAATATTATTAAGAATATAGTTTGTATTTGCATTATATCATTTAGGGTATTATATATCAATGGCTTTTTGTCAATCATAGCTTTGTGCTTTTAATTGACTTTTTGGTTTACTTGTGATATTATTCTAACTGCTGAATTAAATAAGCGGGAGTGGCGAAATTGGCATACGCTCAGGTCTCAGAAGCCTGTCGAGTTTTCGGTGCGGGTTCAAGTCCCGTCTCCTGCACCAAAGGGCTATCATTTGATAGTCCTTATTTTTTTATTTTAAAAACGCTTTATTTCCTTTATTTAAGCCAATTTAAGCAATTTATATTTTTCAAAACATACAGAAAATACAGCCCATAAAAACAAAAAAGCCTGACTCTTTCGAGTCAGGCGAGGAGAAGAGCATTCCAAATAGCCTTTTGGGCAACTATAAGGATTAAACTCTATATCTAATATAACATAGTTGTTTTTAAAAATCAATATTTAAATAAAGATTTTCCCTGACATCCTTAAGCGTCAGCTTCTGATTACTGATTTTAGGCATAAAAAAAGCACCTGAAAAGGTGCTTAAATTACTATATTAAATTTCCTACAATATTTGTTGCCGAGGTTAATGCTTTTGTCACCTTTTTCATCATTGAGTTTTCTTGCAAATACTCAATGCCTTTCGGTGTTATTTCTATAGTTTCAAGTGTAATACTCGGCTCGTCTTCATCAATAAATTTACATTCTTCAACAATGCCTGTTACAAGTCCTTCGTTATAAATGTTTTCAAGGATATATTCCCAATAATTAATATCGATTTTTGATATATCTATTTGCTTGGGTAAATCTTCACATTTCAACTTGCGCTTACCGGACTTTAGCTGAGAATATAAATACTTTAGAATTTTATACACGATTACATAATAATCATTATTCGGCATTTGTATTTTTTTCCTTTTCCAATTCGTCTAAGTATGCTTGGTATTTAGTCATAGCTATTACATTCTTTTCAAAATCTTCTGCAGTACTTATGTCGTCTGGCACTCCTTCAAAAAAGAACGAAAAATCAATATTCTTTGAATTTGAGCCCATATTTTTCTACCCCTTTGTATATATTTTTTGACAAATCAAGAGCTTCTTCTAAAGATATTTTATCGTCTTGATACAATGCCAATAAATCACTCATATAACTTTCGAGCTTTTTATTAAATAACTTGGCTTTTTCTTTTTCCGTTTTGTATAATAGATACTGATTACAATCATTTCCAACTACAATCATACACTTCAAATTGTCTTTATCGGCAAATTAAGCCATATCTCTTGGTGAAAAAATGCCGTTACTTTTATGATTATGAATTGCAATAAAATCAAAATCAGGAGTTTCAAATTTCACTGTACCCTCGCCTTTATTTCCAGGGGTTGACTTCTTCCTGTTCATATTCATGTCAAATGTATAAACTATTTCGGTTTTATCTTCAAATTCACTTACCTCGTCACGCAATTTTTGTAGTTCATCAGCGAGTTTCAAATTCACTTCATCCGAAAAATATTCAAAATTAAAATTTTTAACCTTTTCAGTGCTTTGTTCTGATTGCAACTCAATATTATCATTATCACTCAGCGTTGTCAAATTATTTTTGACTATCTGCTCACTGACAAGCTCTCTTGAATAATCTCGTTTAAGGTTATGAGCGTCGCAGTAGTTATCAATTTGGGTGAATTTCTGTTGAAGTTTATAATCAATAGCTTTTACTGCGTCATTATCGCCTATGGCTTTCATTGCCGCCTTTTCTTTTTTGAGCTGACGAATTTCCCTTTCAAGTCGTCTTTGCCCTTGTGTGGCTTTGTACGCCTTTTCGTTTTCCTCTTCACTGTACATTATAGGATTCGGAATACTTATACCGGGAAAGAAGGGAAACATCCTATGCCTGCAATTTACACCACCTAAGCCGAGAATATCATCAGGATAGCCGGTACTTTCTTTAAGGTTTGGGTATTTATCATCACTGCCATTGACTTTAAACACCTTACCCTGCCACCCTGCGTGGTTAGCTATAGGATTTGTCGGGTGTACTCTTGCGCCTAAATGCTGTGATATTTCCACATACTCGGCGCCGAGTTCTTCGCAAACCTTTTCAGATACTTGATTCTTTTACACCACTTTTGAAGTGTTTTGTCAGAAACATCAAGAAAAGAACAAATTTCTGCCATGGTGCACTGCAAGGCACAGAGCTTTTCAAACTCTTCTTTGTTTATTTCTTTGGTCTTGACATTTTATTCATCCTTGTATAAAAAAAAAGCCTGACTCTTTCGAGTCAGGCGAGGAGAAGAGCATTCCAAATAGCCTTTTGGGCAACTATAAGGATTAACTCTATATATAATATAGCATAGTTGTTTTTAAAAATCAATATTTAAATAAAGATTATCTCTGACACCTTTAAGCGTCAGCTTCTGAATACTGATAAAATGTACACTTTATCGTATAACTTAAATTTAAACACTCTAATCACTCTCTATTCTTAAATTTTTTTGATTTATTTTTGTATTTTCAAGCAGATATACTCCATACATTTTTATATTTTACAAAATAGAATATACTCATCAGAATACTTAAGCCTTCGCCTGTTGTGATTGAAAGCCAAACGCCGTCCATTTCAAAAATTCTCGGCAACACAAGAACCGGAATAACCATAAAAATTATTGTTCTGCAAAACGAAAGAATTGCAGAAGTTTTACCGTCATTAAGGGCAGTGAACCAGCCCGACGAGAAAATATTGTAAGCCATCATAGTAAAGCTTACGGCAACAATTCTGAATCCGTGAAGTGCAATAGTTGCAACCGTTTCATTACCCTTAGCAAAGAAATCAACAACATAGCCACCACAAAGATAGCTAATTGCAGTAACAACAATACCGGTAACACCTAAAGTAATGACGCTGATTTTAAAAAGTTTTGACAATCTATGCTTATCACCCTTGCCGAGATTATAGCTGACAACAGGAGAAACGCCGTTAACATATCCACGAAACAGTCCACCGAAAATACCCTGTGCATACCAAATAATACTGAGTGACGCAACACCGTCGGAGCCACCGAGGCTCATCAAAATACGATTGAATAAAATTGTAACAACCGAAAAAGCAAGAACGCTTACCATTTCTGAGGAGCCGTTAATACAGCTTTTTGTAATTGTACTCAGTCTCCATTTAGGCTTAACGATATAAAGCACCTGTTTTCTGTTTGCAAAAAACCAAATTACACCCACAAGCGACGGAAAAGCGTAACCGATACCGGTGGCAATTGCTGCACCGGACAGACCCATACCCATTTTAGAAATAAAGATCCAATCGAGGAAAATATTGAGTACACCACCGATAACCGACAAAACGGCACTTAGTCCTGCCTTACCGACGGTTATAAAGCTTAACTGAAAAACCATACCGAAAACTGCAAAAGGAACAGTAATCAAAACCGGCACCATATATTGCCTGCAGTAAGATAGAAGTTCATCGTTAGAGCCTAAGAATTTACAAAGTGGATTTAAAAATATAAAGCAAAGAGTTGCAAGAACAACGCTGAATACAAATGCAACGAGCATTAAAAGTGAAAAATCTTCTCTTGCTTCTTTATGTTTTCCTTCTCCTATTTTTCGAGATACAAGCGCATTGCCACCGGTACCGAACATCATTCCGAGCGCAGAAGAAAGGTAAATAAGCGGCATAGTTATATTTATTGCAGACAAAGCATCGGTATTAACCCACCTTGCTACAAATATTCCGTCAACCGTTGAATACAGGCTTGTAAATACACTTGAAAATATTGTAGGAAGTGCAAACGCAATAAGCCACGGAAAATTAATTTTATGTTCTAAGCGTAAATTTTTATTATTATCCAAAAGTTCCTCCTAAATTATTTAAGTACATTTTCTGTCAAAGTTTTATTATCAGCCATTTTGTCATCTGATATTTTTTAAGATAAACAACCGGTCATTATTACACAAATAATTGAAATGAAAAGCAACATTAATTTTAAATACTTTTTCATTTAAAACCTCACATTAACTTGTAGCCACCGTCAATATTAATAACTTGACCGTCAATAAACTCGGCATCATCACTTGCCAAAAAAGCAACTAATTTTGCAACTTCTTCCGGCTTTGCCATTCTTTTTTTACAAGTTTTTGAAGCTTGATAATCAAGCAATTCCTGTGGCAAATCCTTATTCATATCGGTTTCTACCCATCCCGGACAAATGCAATTTACATTTACATACGGTTGCAATTCAAGGGATGAAGTTTTTGTAAGATTTATAAGTGCTGCTTTTGAAGCATCATATTCTGCGCTTTCTGCATTATATGTTATTGTTGCATCTATACTTGAAACATTGATTATTTTGCCGTACTGATTTTCAACCATTTGACTGCCGAGAATTTTTGTCAAAAGAAAAGGCGCATACAAATTAACTTTCATAGTTTGTTCAAAATCATTAATTTTTTTATCTTTAAAATCACTGTAAAGCGCAACACCTGCATTGTTAACGAGCACATCGACCCTACCGAATTTATCAAGTACACACTTTGCAAGAGATGCAACTTCATCTTCGTTTGACAAATCAGCATTAAATGCAAATGATTTTATATTATACTTTTTCATCAAATCGGCACTTATTTCTTTTGCAGCATTTTCGTTTTTTACACAGTGAACTGCAACATCATAACCTTTAGAAGCAAACTCATATGCTTCTGCTTTTCCCATACCTCTGCTTGAACCTGTAACAAGAACGACTTTATTCATCACATATACCTGCTTTCTCCAATAAATTATCGGCAAATTGCGTATGTACTTTAACTGCGTTATTAAAATCATCTTCTGCAATACTTGCCAAAGCTTCTATTTCATATTTATAAAGTGGCAAAACCACATTTTCTGCAAACTCCCTGCCCTCTTTGGTCAAGGCTATTATTTTTTCCCTTTTATTTAAGGGATTGACTTCCATTTTTATTCTGTCGGTTTTAAGTTGTTTTTTTATAATACTGTTAATTGAAGTTTTAGGTGCATCAAGGCGCATACATAAATCTTTTTGAGTTATCGGCATACAACCGTTTTCAACGATTTCATAATAGATTTGCAGTTCGTAAAGCGTTAAGCCGTATTTGTCTGCCCAAGCTTCATAAGCACGGTTCACCTTTTTGACGGCGTCATATATTTTATTTATTTTAGTTCTGTCCATAATAGCGCTCCTTTAAAAGTACGACTTCGTACTAAACAGTATAGTACGATTTCGTACCATTGTCAAGTAAAAAAAATATCTCTCATCAAAAGACAAGAGATATAGAAATTATTTATTATTTTTCATCAATTGATATTGACGGTAACTTATAGGTTTTATTGTAACTGAACTGTCGATATTATAAAAATCTTTATATCTGACCTCCCACATTTCATCCCAGCGAAACAGCCTTGGAGTTGTGCCTTCGGTATAAGCTTCAAGTGATTTAGGATAATGTGGCAAATACACAGTTTTATTACCTTGTTTAATTTGCGCAGTTACAAATGAGTTTCTTTCGTTTTCAAACTCATTAACCTTTGTATACTTAACTGTATAGAAAACAGTGCAAAGAGCAACACCGACTAAAACAAGTGAAAAGACTGCTTTCTTATTGACAGGACTTGAATAAGTTGAAATGATATACTTCGTCACATTCAAAAAGTAAAGCATAAGCATAACAAAGCAAGGATAAAAGCAACGACCGGTAACCGGTGTTATTAAGATTAAAGGAAGAGTCAAAACGCAAATAAGAAGCATCGGAAAAACCGATTTAACTGCAATGTCCTTATTTTTGATGCAGATTAAAGGAATAACAGATACGGCAATAACAAATAAAACAGCAAGTGCCGTTCTTAAAATAATAAATGGTGAAGATGTAAACACCTTATGCAAAGACGGTGTGAATGATTTAACAACAGTAAATAATGAATACGCAAAAATATATGAAATTGAAGCAAATACACTTACTTTTTGAGTTTTTGAAATTTTGCGACTATTAACAGTATTTACGATAAGTGTTAAAAGCAATATGCATATCAAAATATTAACAATAACATTGCTTTCATAAAAGCGTGAAATGATTATATCAAGTCCGTTTAAAACAGTTTTCGTTTTATCGCCAAAGCTTCTGTAACTGTCGTGACCGGTTAAGATTTTAGTATAGGCACTGTTTGTAAACATAATCAAAGCGCCGACAGTATTACCTATCAAATTAGAAATATGAACAGCAAATACGGATTTATATTTGATATATGCGAAAATAACAACAAGCACAGACAAAGCAAAGTTCATTATAGTTACATGCTCCATAAAAAGGTTGCCACATACACCTACAACGAATGAAACAGGTATAAGAATCTTATTATACTTCGGTTTAGTTTCATCAAAAATATTTTTAACTATTATCAAATATATTAGTGCAAACATAACAGGTGGAATATAGTTTGCCAAGCCGGAAGCCCAAGCCATTGTTTGCCTGAAAATATTAGACGGCATAACAAAAAGCAAAAGCAGGCTTAAAAAGAAATAGAATATATCCTTACCGTCAATAAATTTATAAACCAAATACACAACCGAAAAAGAAACTACAGCCATTCCGACGGTTTTTAAAACATTTGATTTTGTTAAAAGCATAACAAACAAATTGCCGAGATACCTGCCGTTATAGCCACTAAAATGACTTTGAAGGCGTTCAAGCCCTACACTGCCACCCCATGACCAGTCATCACTGCAAAACGGAATGGTATACATTATATAAACAAACAAAGCAAATGTGAAAAATACTGCTAAAAAATTTATTACTCTTTTATTTTTTGACATCATGTCGGTCTTCTTTCCACTTTTTTCATCGACATATAATAGCACATTAATTGTTAAAAAAGAGTCGAAAAAAAGTTAAGAAATAATTAAGAAAGCCATAAAAGTAAAAAACTTCTATGGCTTTGGTAAAATGTATTAATTTTTCCTGTCGTTTATTGATTTATTAATTGCAGTGAAAAGTGAATTATCCTTATTATTCAAATCGTCGCAAAGATACCTAAAGCACATTACACCACCGAGGTCACAATCGATTGCAAGCGAAGTTTTGTCGTAAACAAGCTGATAAGAATTGAAATAAGTTTCCTTACCGTCGACAACTGCTTTATTGCTGTACTTACCAAGAGTTTTGCTCCAATCGTTGTAATCGTACCAATTTTCGCTTTTATCGACAGGTCTGCCGTAGAACGGAATACCGAGGTCAAGGACTTTGCTGTCAAAACCGGCATTGATAAATTTTTGAATACCTTTTTGTGCAGTATCAAAAGATGAATGGTCGCCGAAATCATCAAACAAATCATATTCCATCATTTCAACCATATCAACGCATTGAACAGCATCTTTTTCAAGACCTATATCCCAATCGGACATTGCAAGTCCTATCTTTTTACCACCGAGTTCAGACTCGAGAGAAACTATAAAATCGCTGAAAGCTTTCCAATATTTAGCTTTAATCGGATATTCGTAATCAAAGAAAACGCCGTCAAGATTATATTCGTTTAAAAGAGAAGAAATATCGGAAATAAGAGTGTCACTTTCAAAAGCTTTTGTGTGCTTTTGCGCTTTGTTTTCCATTTGTGATTTCCAATCGCTTATACCGTCGTCGGCATTAGGTCCTAAAATATTTATATAAATATTAACATCCCTGTCGCCTATTACGGTTCTCAGGTTTTTAAGTGCAGTTTTAAGCATTTTTTTACCTGATACATATTCACTGTCATTAAATTTAAGGTTACCGTCCGAATCAAAATCAACGCAGGAGAAAAGGATTACATCCGTAATAGTATCAAATGTATAAGATTTAAGAGAGTCAATATCCTGAATCTTATCGCCTAAAATATATGCCGTAACTCTGAAATCATCGTCAGGCTCATTTTGATTTTCATAAACAGAAATTGACTTAACATTATCCTTACCGTTTTCAAGTGAAATAACGAGTGAAGAAGTGTCAATACCTTTAAAAGAGCAATATTTATATGTACTGTTATTCGACTGTTCGTAAATAAGTGAGTCCTCACTGTCGGACGAATAAATTTTAAGTGGTGACTCTGAAACCTTTTTAAGTTTAACTACAACATTATTAACAGTATGCTCATCAAAAGTGACAACAGCTTTATCTTCACTTTTCCATTCAACTTGCGTATTCTCAATTAAGCCGTCAAGCTGTGCGCCGAGTTGCCTGTCCTCCTTAGTTTGCGCAGAACAAGCGCACAAAAAAATCAATAATACAGCCAACAGAATTGATAGAACTTTTTCCATAATGTTATATTACTCCTTTTTATTTGGTGCAGCCACAGCCAGGGTAGCTGCATATACGGCTTTTGCGCCGTAAATATTAAGCATTTTGGAACATTCGTTAAGTGTTGAGCCTGTAGTTTTTACATCATCAACAATAAGAAATGTTTTATCTTCGGCAATGCTTTTATCCTTTAAGTCAAAAGCGCCGTAAACATTAACTTTCCTCTCTTTTGCAGAAAGTGATTTTTGCTCTTTTGTTTTTATAACCTTGACAAGAATGTCAATAACTTCTACATCTAAAAGATTAGAGAGTTCATTTGCAATAAGCAACGCCTGATTATACTCACGCTTCATAAATGTCCTTTTGGAAACAGGAACAAATGTTATGTAGTCAAATGATATATCGGCGTAATTTTCCTTTACGCATTTGGCAATATCCTTTGCAAACCGTTTTGAAAGAAAAGGCATTGAAAGAGATTTAAAATTGTGAATTGCAGTTTTCACGCTTTTCTCATAAAGATACGGCGCAATAATCCTTTTATATTCGTGCTTATGCTTTTTACAGCGACAAAGCTCTTTACTGACACCACAGCTTTCGCAAAGAGGTGCTTTGTTAATCGGAAGCTTTTTGCAGTCGTCACATATATGAGCGTTATGCTCAATCACTTCGCCGCAAAATTCACATCTTTTTGTAAAAATTACATTCAATAATTTTTCAATTACAATTTTTAAATCACTAATCATACAGTTACATACGGTTCGATTTTCGCATAAATCGAATCTCCGATACCCTTAATATCCTTAAGCTGTTCAACACTTGTGTATGAGCCGAGATATTCACGATACTCTATTATTGCCTGCGCTCTTGCTTCACCGACTGAGTCAATAGATAAAAGGTCGTTTACGGTACAGGTATTAAGATTAATAGGAAAAGTAGGTGTGGCAGAGGTTGACGAACTGTTTTCTTCAGACGATAAAGCCTTTTCGCTATAAGCTTTCGTTGTGTCAGCGTTTTGATTACAGTCGGATTTTAAAGAAGTTTTTTCTTCACTTTCTTTTGAAGTTTCAATTGAAGAAACAGTCATCGTACCTGAAGTTTCAGAAGAATAAGACAAAGACTCAATATCGTCAACAGAAGCTACCTTTGGCATAGTCAAAGAATAAATAAGCAAAACAACAGCTATTACAATAAGACCTACACCTATCATAATTACGCTTTGCCTTTTTGAACTTTTCATCTTCTTTTACCTTTATTTTTCCTTGCAAAATTATTTTTGCCGTTTTTATTATTTCTGTTTTTATTGTTATTTTGATATTTATTATTAGTCGAAGAATGAGGATGAGTCGGCTTAATTAAGCATTTACTGTCATAGCCTATCAAGTCAAATCTCTTTGCCCTCTTTAATGCTTCCTCAACAAGATGCTGATTCTTAGGATTAAAGTATTGCAAAAGTGCACGCTGAAGTGCCTTGTCGTGTTCACTTTTGGCAACATAAACCTTTTCCATAGTATACGGGTCAAGCTCCGTATAAAACATACAGGTTGAAATAGTACCCGGAGTCGGATAAAAGTCCTGCACCTGCTCGGGTCTGATATGATTCTTTTTAAGGAAAAGTGCAAGTTCAACTGCATCATCAAGAGTCGAACCCGGATGAGATGACATAAGGTAAGGCACAAGGTACTGCTCTTTATTAATCTCACCGGTATATTCAAAATATCTGTGCGAAAACTTTATATAAGCTTCGATATGTGGTTTGCCCATTTTATCAAGAACAGAAGCTGAACAATGCTCCGGTGCCACCTTGAGCTGACCCGATACATGATGCTCAACAAGTTCTCTGAAAAAGGTGTCGTCTTTATCTTCAAGAAGATAATCGTACCTGATACCACTTCTTATAAACACCTTTTTAACCTTTGGCAGGTTACGAACTTCACGCAAAATGTCGAGATACTGCGAATGGTCAACGCTTAAGTTTTTGCAAGGCTTAGGAGCAAGGCACTTTTTACCCTTGCAAAGACCGTGTGTTTTTTGAAATTCGCAAGACGGTTTCCTAAAGTTTGCAGTAGGACCGCCGACATCGTGAATATAACCTTTAAAATTAGACATATGCGTAAGCTTTTCTGCTTCTGCAACAATGCTCTTTTTTGAACGAGAAGTAACATACCTACCCTGATGAAATGCAATAGAGCAAAAATTACAAGCACCGAAGCAACCACGGTTATGCGTAATTGAAAATTCAACTTCCTTAATACCCGGAACACCACCGAGCTTTTCGTAAGACGGATGATATGCCCTTGTGTACGGCAATGAATAAACCTTATCAAGTTCGCTTTGTTCAAGTGGTGGCATAGGTTTATTTTGAACGAGCATAATTTTGCCGTGCTTTTGCTTAATGAGTCTGCCACGGATATGGTCCTGTTCGTCCTGTTCTATTCGGCAGGATTTTGCATATTCCTTTTTACTGTTAATTACATTATCAAGGCTCGGCACTTCAACACCGTCAAACGGAGTTTCACTTGTAGGGCAGGTATAACAAGTGCCTAAAATATCGTGCATCTTTTTAATATCTTCGCCCTTATCAAGCCTTCTTGCAATTTCAACCGTTTGCTTTTCACCCATACCGAATGTAAGCAAATCAGCCTTTGAGTCGATAAGTATACTCGGTCTTATTGCGTCATCCCAATAGTCATAATGCGCAAAACGACGAAGCGACGCTTCAAGTCCACCGATAATAACAGGAATATCCGGATAAATTCTTTTGATAATATTTGAGTAAACGATAACGGCTCTGTCAGGTCGTTTGCCTGCTACACCACCGGCTGTATAAGCGTCATCGTGCCTAAGCCTTTTGGCAGCAGTGTAATGAGCAACCATAGAGTCGATATTACCACTTGTAACCATAAAGCCAAGCCTTGGTTTGCCGAACTGAGTAAAGTCGCCGTCATTTTTCCAATTAGGCTGACTTAAAACTGCAACACGGTACCCTTCATTTTCAAGAAGTCTTGTAAGAATGGCAACACCGAAAGACGGATGGTCAACATAGCTGTCACCTGTTACAAACACAAAATCGACATCCTGCCAACCACGCTCAAGCATTTCTTTTTTATTTATAGGTAGAAATTCGTTCATATATTTCCTCATATAGGGTTATTATACAAATGTATAAATTATAATTCAAGTAAATAAAGACAAGTATTATTCATTGTCTAAATCATCATAGTTTTCAGAAACGACATTATCGTCCATCGTATCGTCAAAATCCATTTGTTCTGTATTTTCGGCAGTAAACGGAGTTTGCGCAGGTGTGGAAGAATAAGCCTGCATTTCAAGCCACTGCTGACGGTTGATAAGGATTTCCCTACCCTTTGAGCCGTTGGCAGGACCGATAATGCCCTTATCCTCAAGTTGGTCAATAATCTTAGCACCACGAGCATAACCGACTGAAAGTTTACGCTGTAAGAATGAAGTTGAAGCCGTGCCTGATTCAAGCACAATATCAACTGCCTTGTCAAACAAAACATCAAGCTGTTCGGCGTCGCCGTCATCTTCAAACGGTGATGATTTTTTATCCTGTACTGCCTTTGCTTCAATTTCCTTTGCAATTTCCTCGTCGTACTGACTTTCGCCTTGATTTTTAACGAAATCGCAAAGCGCTTCAACTTCTTCGTCGGAGATGAAACAACCCTGAACACGAATAGGCTTTGACGCACCGATAGGATTGTAAAGCATATCACCGTGACCGAGAAGCTTTTCGGCACCTGAAGCGTCAAGAATTGTACGAGAGTCAATTTGAGATGAAACGGTAAGCGCAATACGAGATGAAATATTAGCCTTAATAAGACCGGTGATAACATCAACCGACGGTCTTTGTGTAGCAATAACAAGGTGCATACCGACAGCACGAGCCATCTGTGCCAAACGGCAAACAGAGTCTTCAACCTCTTTGGGAGCAGCCATCATAAGGTCGGCAAACTCATCGATAAAGATACAGATTTTAGGCATTGATTCCATATCTTCGTGCTTCTTAACATATTTATTATAGCCTTCAATATCACGAACACCGACTTGTGAAAGCTTTTGATAACGCTGAAGCATTTCACTTACTGCCCAACCGAGCGCACCTGCTGCTTTCCTCGGGTCGGTTACAACAGGAACAAGAAGATGTGGAATATTTGCATATTTTGAAAATTCAACCTGTTTAGGGTCAATCATCAAAAACTTAACTTCATCAGGCTTAGCACGGTAAAGAATTGAAGTGATAATTGAGTTCATACAAACAGATTTACCCGAACCTGTTGTACCTGCAACAAGAAGGTGAGGCATTTTTGCAATATCACAATAAACGCAGTTACCTGCAATATCCTTACCGATACCGGCAGAAAGAATTGAGCTTTGCTCATAAAACTCCGGTGTGTCAATAAGCTCACGCATAGAAACGGTATTTTTAACAGTATTTGGTACTTCGATACCGACTGCTGCTTTGCCCGGAATAGGTGCTTCTATACGAACATGAGTTGCAGCAAGGTTAAGCGCAATATCGTCGGCAAGGTTTGTAATTTTAGAAATACGAACACCTGCTGCCGGTTTAAGCTCATAACGGGTTACGGTAGGACCTCTTGAAATATCAGTAATAGTAGCACTTACATTAAACGAACGAAGTGTTTCAATAAGTCTGTTTGCATTAAGTTTAAGTTCGCCACTTATGTCAGCCGTAGATTTCTTTTGTGGCAGACTGAGAAGCTCAACGCTCGGCAATTTATAATCATTAACGCTTGACTCCATAGCTTCCTTTGAAACAGTAAAGCTTTCGCTCTTATCTTTATCCTTATCGGATTCCTTAGGTTTTTCTTCAGAAGCGTTTTTAACTATTTCGTCAATATCCTTAGGCTTTTCTTCAACCTTTTTAGCCGTAGCGTTTTTGAGCATTTCGATATTTGAGTTTTCTTTATTAATCTCGTCTATGATTTCCTTTGGTACCTTAGTCATTTCTTCTTGTGGTTCGGTAGCCTTTTTCTTTCTTTGACGAGGCTTTTTCTCCTCTTCCTCAGGTGGGTCAACATCAAGAGGAACATCGATATTTTCCTTACTCATTCTGCGTCTTTCAATATGTTCTTCAATCACAGGAGCAACCTTTTCATATGTAGCTTTTGCAGGTTTAACCGTGCCCTCAACAAACTGAAAGATTGTAAGACCTGTCATAAGAAGAAGGTCAACGATAAAGAGAACGACGCAAATAATGATTGCAGGCGCTTTACCGAGAGTCAAAAGAAGCCAGCCGAATACACTTCCCACAAAGCCACCGTTAAATTCATAAGGCGCACCTTGGTAGCTTTCAACAATAGTTTCCTTAAATGTTTGACCTACAGGATTAGTTACAACATGAATAAATGTTGCAAGAATGAACACCATAACAAAAGCTTCAATTATTTTTGAAGTGTAGCCGTAAACCTCATCACCCTTAGCCGAGAAAATTACGGTAACAACTATAGTTAACAGTGGCAACACGATTGATGCAAACATACCGAATATACCTACATAAACGCCGTGGAGCACATTCCACACACCGTTGCCTGAAATTATAGCAAGGCAAAACAGTATTACCGACACTGCCACTATAGCAATTTCGGAAATACGAACAGTATCGGCATAATTTACTTTGCCGGCTCTTTTATTGTTTTTATTTGATTTTGACGAAGTATTAGTTTTCCTTTTAGTAGTCTTATTATTTTTCTTATTTGCCATATTTACCTCTTATTTAAATGCAAGTTGGAACACACCGATAATTGCACCGATTAAACCGATTGCAATATCGTAATACGCAAAATAGTTAAGCGCTTTTTTCTTGATAACAAATATAAACAGCTTTACTGCAAAAAACGAAGCAACTGCCGAAATTATCAAACCAATCAGCGCAGATACAACATTAATCTTAGTAACAGCTACACATATTTCAATGATACCCATTACCACCAAAGTAGGTACGGACATAGTAACGGCATACCTGAGCGCATAGCCTTGATTCATACCCAAAATGACACCGAATGCGAAAATTGCACCCATAAATGCGCAACCACCCGTTGGAAGAGCCAAAAACGCAATTATACCGATTATAACTGCATTGAGCCAGTCGGGTAATTTATTTCTGCTTTTATCGGCAAGTGAGCTTGCGACAATAAGAAGCACACCTAAAATTGCCATACATACGCCTTCGCCCAAAATAGTGGTGTTATACGAAGTTCGGTGAAAAAGCATATACATATTACCGTATTTGCCGGTAGGAATCAGATATAAAGCAAAAAAGACAAACGAAAGTATTGTCATATACATAAAATTCCTTTGCGAGGAAATATTTCTCAAATCAAGCTTTTTATGAAAAATATCATTAAAAGTGCCAAAGAAATTTTTAAAAAGGCTTATGAACAGCTTATAAAATGCAACAATCAAACCTATTGCAATTCCTATATGTACAACGCCTGTCAACTGCGAACAAGCGTTTGTAAATCTGCCTGAAAAATTATGAAATATAACCGAATGTCCACTTTCAGACACCGGGAAAACCCAAGTGAATGCCTGCCCTATCGCTTGAAATATTGATGTTAAAATCCACATTGTTACTACCTCCGAATAAATCTGCGTTATCCAAATGATAACCTGTCCTGATATAAGAATACGGGTCGCTCGACCTCATAGAATTGTTTTGACATATATTGCATGGAGAATAAAAAATATCGGCTTCATTAATGACGGACCAAATCATTTTTCATCCTCCTCTATCATTTTATTTAAGAAATCAAGTGCATCGCACAAACCACCAAGTTCGTCAATAAGCCCACACCTAACAGCATCTTCGCCGTCAAGCACGGTACCCACATCCATAACAAGCTCACCTGTTTTCATCATTAAGCTTCTGAAATTTTCCTTAGAAATCGATGAGTTATTAATAACGAAATTAACAATTCTGTCCTGCATTTTTTCAAAATAAGATAAAGTTTGAGGGACACCCAAAACAAGTCCGTTCATCCTGACAGGGTGAACAGTCATTGTAGCACTCGGTACAATAAAACTCTTTTTGCAACTGACTGCAAGTGGCACACCGATTGAATGACCACCACCTAAAACGAGTGACGCAGTAGGCGTTTTCATCGTAGACAAAAGCTCTGCTATCGCAAGACCTGCTTCGACATCGCCACCGACCGTGTTAAGAATGATTAAAAGACCTTCAATCTCTTTACTCTCTTCAATAGCCACAAGCTGCGGAATCACATGCTCGTACTTAGTCGTTTTATTTTGGCTCGGTAAAATATAGTGTCCTTCGATTTGACCGATTATTGTAAGGCAATGAATAAAATGACCGTCCTTTGAAACGGTGATAGACCCTGTTTCAAAATCACCGGTGTCCGTTACCTTTTCGTCCTCATTTTCTTTATCTTTTTCTTCATTTTCGTTTTCTTCATTTTTAAGCAAAACAAACACCTCAAGTCTATTTTGCCCAAAATGCTCCAACATAATAGATTATTTTATCACATTCACACGATTTTTTCAACAATAAAAAAGTTATTATATAATTAATATATAATTTAAAAGTTTGTTACTGATTTGTAATTGACATCGGTCACTATTTGTAATAAAATATCATTTGATAATTTTATTAACAATTAGGAGGACTTTTTAACAATGGGACTTACTATTGCTCAAAAGCTTATTAAGGCTCACCTTGTTGAAGGTGAAATGAAGGTCGGAACCGAAATCGGTTTAAGAATTGACCAAACCTTAACTCAGGATGCCACAGGTACAATGGCTTATCTTGAATTTGAGGCTATGGGTGTTGACAGAGTTAAGACTGAGAAGTCAGTTGCTTACATTGACCATAACACTCTTCAAACCGGTTTTGAAAACGCAGACGACCATCGTTATATTCAAAGTGTAACAAAGAAACACGGTATTTATTTCAGCAGACCGGGTAACGGTATTTGCCACCAGGTTCACCTTGAAAGATTCGGTATTCCGGGCAAAACTCTTATCGGCTCTGACAGCCATACACCTACAGGTGGTGGTATCTGTATGCTTGCTATGGGTGCCGGTGGACTTGATGTTGCTGTTGCTATGGGTGGCGGCACATACTACATTCCTATGCCTAAGATGACAAGAATTAACCTTACAGGTTACCTTAAGCCATGGGTTTCTGCTAAGGATGTTATCCTTGAAGTGCTCAGAATTATGAGCGTTAAGGGTGGTGTCGGCAAAATCATCGAATACGGTGGTGAAGGTGTTAAGACACTTTCGGTTCCTGAAAGAGCTACTATTACAAATATGGGTGCAGAGCTTGGTGCTACAACCTCTATCTTCCCTTCTGACGAAATTACTCTTGCTTTCCTCAAGGCACAGGGTCGTGAAGATGACTGGACAGAGATTTTACCTGACGCTGACGCAGAGTATGACGAAGTAATCGACATTGACCTTTGCTCGCTTACTCCTATGGCTGCTTGCCCTCATATGCCGGATAATGTTAAAACAACTGACGAAATCGGCAAGATTAAGGTTGACCAGGTTGCTATCGGTTCTTGCACAAACTCATCTTTTGTTGATATGATGAAAGTTGCTTCAATTCTTAAGGGTAAGACAATTGCACCTTCTGTTTCACTTTGCATTGCTCCGGGTTCAAAACAGGTACTTAATATGCTTGCATTAAACGGTGCACTTTCAGATATGATTAGCGCAGGCGCAAGAATTCTTGAATCAGCTTGTGGTCCTTGTATCGGTATGGGTCAGTCACCTAACTCGGGTGGTGTATCACTTCGTACATTTAACAGAAACTTTGAAGGTCGTTCAGGTACAAAGGACGGTCAAATCTACCTTGTATCTCCTGAAGTTGCAGCTGCTTCTGCACTTACAGGTTACCTTACAGACCCAAGAGAACTCGGTGAAGCTCCTCACATTTCAATGCCGGAACACTTCATCGTTAACGACAATATGATTGAACCACCTGCTTCACCTGAAGATGCAGACAAGGTTGAAGTTCTCAGAGGTCCTAACATTAAGCCTTTCCCTAAAACAGAAAAGCTTCCTGAGGAAATCACTGCCAAGGCTGTACTTAAAGTCGGCGACAACATTACTACCGACCACATTATGCCTGCCGGTGCTAAGATTCTTCCTTACCGTTCAAACATTCCTCACCTTTCACAATATTGCTTCGGTGTATGTGACGAAACATTCCATGAAAGAATTAAGGCAGAAGGCAAAGGCTTCATTATCGGTGGCGCAAACTACGGTCAGGGCTCATCAAGAGAGCACGCTGCACTTGTTCCTCTTTACCTCGGTGTTAAGGCTGTTATTACAAAGTCATTTGCCCGTATTCATGTTGCAAACCTTGTTAACGCAGGTATCTTACCTTTCACATTTGCAAACGAAGAAGATTACGACAAGATTGACCAAATGGACGAGCTTTCACTTCCTAACATTAAGGACGCTATTGAAAACAACAAGCCTGTAGTTCTTAAGAACCTTACTAAGGGCGAAGAATATCAGCTTGATTCTTCACACCTTTCAGCAAGACAGAGAGCAATGCTTGTTTGTGGTGGTTTGCTTGACTACACAAGAGAAATAAACAAATAATTTATAAATTATCGGAGGATATAAAAATGTCAGAAGACGCTAAAATCATTGACGAAGCTGTTGAAAAATTCCGTGCACTTATGGAATCACAGCTTGCAAGAGCTAAGAAAATCAAAGAAGACAAAGATTTTACAGATTATGACGCACTTGACACTATCGTTATCGGTATTTGTGGCGGCGACGGTATCGGCCCTATCATTACAAAGGAAAGTGAAAGAGTTCTTGCTTTCCTTCTTAAGGATGAAGTTGCAAGTGGTAAAGTTCAGTTTAAGGAAATTGACGGTTTAACAATCGAAAACCGTGCAGCTTGCAACAAAGCTATCCCTGACGATGTACTTGCAGAGCTTAAGAAGTGTCATGTTATTCTTAAAGGCCCTACAACTACTCCAAGAGCCGGCGACCCATGGCCGAATGTTGAATCGGCTAATGTTGCTATGAGAAAAGAACTTGACCTTTTTGCTAATATGCGCCCTGTTAAAGTTCCTGAAGAAGGCATTGACTGGACATTCTTCAGAGAAAATACAGAAGGTGGCTATGCAATCGGTTCATACGGTTTAAACATTACCGACGACCTTGCAGTTGACTTCACTGTAGCAACACAGGAAGGTTGTGAAAGAATTGCCCGTCTTGCTTATGAATATGCAAAGAAAAACAACAAGGGCAAGGTTTCAATCATCACCAAGGCAAACATTATTAAGACTACCGACGGTAAGTTCCTTAAAACTGCTCAGAAAATCGGCGAAGAATATCCTGACATCGTAACAGACGACTGGTATGTTGATATTACAACTGCTAAGCTTATCGACCCTGCAAGAAGAAAAGACTTCAAGGTATTCGTTCTTCCTAACCTTTACGGCGACATTATCACCGACGAAGCTGCAGAGTTCCAGGGTGGCGTAGGTACAGCCGGTTCAGCTAATATCGGTAAGAAATATGCTATGTTTGAAGCAGTTCACGGTTCAGCACCGAGAATGATTAAGGAAGGCAGAGGTCAATATGCCGACCCTTGCTCAATGCTTCGTGCTTCTGTTATGCTTCTTTCACACATCGGTTTCCAAAAGCAGGCTGACGCTCTTGAAGCTGCACTTGACAAGTGTATGCTTGAAGAAAAGAAGCTTGTTGTTACCGGCAGAGACGACGGTTGCACTTGCAGTGAATTTGGCGACTATGTAATGGAAACAATTACCGAAATGACTAAATAATATATCTTTATTACAGAAATTCAGGAGAGGAATATTATGCAAAATAAAGATGAAATATCTATATCCGTAATCAAAAGACTGCCGAGATACTACAGATTTTTGCAGTCACTCAAGGATAACGGTATAGCAAGAATAAGTTCAAAAGAGCTTGCAGCAAGAATGGGTCTTACTGCTTCTCAAATCAGGCACGATTTTAACTGCTTCGGTGGTTTCGGTCAACAGGGTTACGGCTACAATGTACCTGAGCTTTATGCCAAAATCGGTGAAATTCTTTGTGTCGATAAGGAAATTAAAACCATCCTTATCGGCGCAGGTAATTTGGGCAAAGCCATAACCAACAAAATGTTTTCAAAAAACAGTGGTTTTAAGCTTATCGGTATTTTTGATAAGAATGAAGCCATTTGTGGCAATATGATAAAAGGTATTCCTGTAAGGAATGTCAACTATCTTGAAAACTTTTGTATTGACAACTCCCCTACCTGTGCAGTAACCTGTATTCCCTCAACCGATATGGAAGAGCTTTGCGACCTTCTTATCAAGGTAGGAATCAAAAGCTTTTTGAACTTTACCAATTACGATATAGCAATGGCACATCCCGGTGTTATTGTTGGAAATGTACATTTAAGAGACAGCCTTCTTACTCTCGGTTACCTTACAAATACATCTCTCGATACATCGGAGGAATAATATTGCAATTAATCAGCACTAAAGACATTGCCGATATAATTAAATATAACGATGAATCTGCGATTGTTGTTGAAAAATTGCCACTTCCAAACGGTACGCAATATAAAGTAAGATATTCCGTAGTAGATTTCAAAAACAAAAGCATTGATGTGCTTACAAAAAGCGCTTACCTGCTTAAAAAATACGGTCCAAACTGCAACAAAATAAGTCAGGCTATGCCTAACTTTGTTCAGTGTGACGCTGCCGTGCTTTACGACAGGCGTGTGCTTGCAGTTTTTCCAAACGGTGAAGCAGGCATTTTTAACCGTGAAGGTGAACTTGAGTGGAGTGGTGCTTTTGAATATCACGACAAGCCGGTAAAAAATATTGCCCTTGAAGGAAAATATTTTTGGAGTGTGTGCCCTGATGAAAATTGCGTTATAAGGTACTTAAGCCAAAATATGAGCGTTGACCTTCGTATAGGTGGCAAGGACACCGATACTTTTATCAATCCTACGCATATCAGCCTTGACGGTGACGATATTTTTGTTTGTTGCGATAATAATAAAGTAAGAAAAATCGACGGTAATAATTACACCGTTTCGGACTATCTCAACTTTACAGATACAATAAAAGCTTTCTTCAAATTCGGCAACTATGCCATTGCTGTAATGGCAAACGGTACATATGTACTTGAAGATAATAAATAATCTAAATATGATTAAAGGCTGTTGCAATTGCAACAGCCTTGTTTTTTGCATTTATTTTTTTAAGCCTTTTTGTAAATAAAAAGCATTACCAGCCGGACCATCAGTAGAAGGCTTAAAATCACTTTCATAGAAAAACTTTTCATTTTTCTTTAAATGTTCATTTAAGTGTAAGCCTGTATCCCATTTATCACTGTCTTTAAAAGTTACATAATTAAGATTATGTGTATAATTTCCATATTTTGTTTCAAAAAACAAATTCAATTTATTGTTACTAACAGAGTACTTTCCTTCACAACAATATGACCAAGAAGATTTTGGTTCATCTGGAAGCGCATCATATTCGACAAAAGTATTATCATCTTTAAACTCATAACACTTTGGACTTTGAATATTATTTTTCCAATAGTATTTTAAAAGTTGCTCTTTAATGTTTGAGTCAGTAGTTTTAGTTGATTTAACAGCAGACCATTTTGAATAGAAAGTTTTCTTTTTTGTCTTTTTATATGTTCTGATTTTAAAATAGTATTTTTTATTAGATTTTAGTTTGGTAACTGTTTTTGAAGTTTGATTATTCTTGGCAGATATAATTTTACTATTTTTAAAATTTTTATCAGAAGAATACATTATTTGATAGCCGGAAACTTTATTGACTTTTTTCCATTTAACCTTTAGAGAAGTTGCTTTTTTATCAGAAAAAGCTGTAATTTGTGTGCCTGTAACATTTGTTTTTGCATAGACAAAACTCGGAATGAGTATTGAACAAAGCATAATTATTGCAATAATAACAGATAGTGATTTGTTTACTTTTTTCATTGAAATTCTCCTTTTGATTTAATATTTGTTTTTTGACAAAATTAATACTTTTTTCATTTACCTCCTAAAATAAAAAATGCGCACAGCCGAAGCCGTACGCATAAAAACGCAAAGCTCAACTGTCGCCAAACAATTCACAAACCTACCAAAGGATAGTATGCTTAATGAGCATGCATTTTTAACAAAATAAAAACGCACACTTATCCTTATAAGTAGATATTAACTTGTGAATTATTTGGCAAATTCAGTATAACATATATGCAATTTTATTGCAAGCAAAAGAAAAAACACAAAATATTCAAACTAAAAATATAAAAATAGGCGATTAATAATCGCCCCTACAGTAGTCTTGTTCAATTAAATATTCAAAAAGTCAAAATAAAATTAATACGAAATTGCAAAAAAAGGAGTGCCGTGGCACTCCTTTTTGTTATTCAACTTTGCCGATTGACGGGTAATAACGGAATTTTACTTTACCGATTATTTTACTTTTATTAACAAAAGTATGTTGCCAATAGCGTGAGTCCTTGCTGTTATTCCTATTATCGCCAAGCATAAAGTAGCTGTTTTCAGGGACCACATAAGGACCGAAGTCGCCATAAGGTGTACCGGTAGTTACGAAGCTGTCATCAAGCTGAATTGTTTTACCGTCGGTTTTGGTTACATAAACAACGCCGTTGACAATTTGAACGGTTTCGCCCGGAAGACCGATAACACGCTTAACATAAATTTGACTTTCGTCATCGGGAAATTTAAAAAGAATTATATCGTAACGCTCAGGGTCGTTATTGACATAAGCAAGACGACTTGCGATAATACGGTCGCCTTCTTGAATAGTATTAAGCATTGAACCTGTCGGAACGACTGCGTTTGCAAAGACGAAAGTCCTAAGGCAAAGCGCAACAGCTACGGCAATTACAATAGGAACGAAAAATTCAATTACTTCCCTAAGCTTACTCTTTTCATTTTTTTCGCTATCGTTTTGTTCAATTTCATCAGTGACAGTTACAGTTTTATCACTCATAATGTTTCTCCACAAAAATTATAATTCAATTTCGTCCACCATTTCGTGAATGATTTTAGCAGATTCTTTAAACTTCTGCTTTTCCTCGTCATTAAGGTCAATTTCAAGAATTTCACGAATACCGTTTCTGTTAACAACAGAAGGGACGCCGATATAAATACCTTTTTCGCCGTATTCACCCTTAAGGTAGGTTGAAACCGTAAAGATAGAATTTTCATCAAAAAGAATTGCACGGGAAAGACGGGCAAGCACCATACCTATACCGTAATATGTTGCCTTCTTAGCCTTAATAATTTCATATGCAGATTCTTTAACATCAACGGCAATCTTTTGCATATCCTCCATAAGAGTCGGACGGCTCTTGCCAAATTCCTGAAGAGGTATTACAGAAATCGAAGCACTGCTCCAAGCGACAAATTCGCTGTCACCGTGCTCACCGATAACATAAGCATGAACATTACGAGGATTAATTTTGAAATAATCACTCATCATATGGCGAAGCCTTGCAGAGTCGAGAGTAGTACCCGAACCGAGAACTCGATTTGCAGGGAAACCCGAAAGCTCATAAACGATTTGAGTCATTACATCAACAGGGTTAGATGCAACAAGGAACACACCGTTAAAGCCACTTGCTATAATCGGGTTAACAATTGACTTGAAAACCTTATAATTCTTTTTCAAAAGGTCACGCCTTGTTTCGCCCTCAAGCTGAGGTGCGCCGGCACAAATAACTACCAAATCGGCATTTGAGCAGTCGCTGTAGTCACCTGCATAAATTGACATACTGCTCGGTGCAAAAGGCAAACCGTGAGAAAGGTCGGCAGCTTCACCCTTAGCTCTTACCTTATTAATATCGATAAGAACAAGCTCATCGCAAATATTTTGGTTTAAAAGAGCATAAGCATAGCTCATACCAACCATACCGACACCGACAATTACAACTTTTTTCTCATCATTAAGCATAAAATATCACCTTTACTTATTATATAAAAAAGTTATTAGTTAATTCAAATTACTTGAAGAAAAGAGGTAACTTTTCAAGAAATACAATATCGTCACGCTCACCTGCGTCACCCTCTGCAAGAGGTGCACAAGAAGCAACAATATTACCACCGAAAGCATTAACAAGACCGATTACGGCTTTAAGGCTCTCACCTGTTGAAATAACATCATCAACGATAAGAACTTTTTTACCGGTAAGCAAATCACCGTCCTCGTGACCGAGGAAAAGTGACTGCTCCTTTTGAGTTGTAATACTTGTTTCTTTATATTCTATAGGATTATCCATATAGACCTTAACGCCTTTTCTTGCTACTATGTACTTTTTACCTGAAATCTTGCTCATTTCATATGCAAGTGGAATAGATTTTGCTTCAGGAGTAACAATGTAGTCAAAATCAGGAACTTTTTTTAACAATTCTTTAGCGCAGGCTTCGGTAAGTTCAACATCACCGAAAAGGATAAATGCAGCAATGTCGAGTGTGTCGGACACAGGAAAACGCTTAAGCTTCCTTTCAAGACCTGCTATTTTTAATGTGTAATACTGTTCGCTCATATAATTTTCTCTCCTAACTTAACGCCACCGACGAGATGGAAGTGAAGGTGCATAACACTTTGACCTGCATCTTCGCCGCAATTATTGATAATTCTGTATGAATCAATGCCCTGACTCTTGGCAACTTCAGGTATTTTTTCAAAGATATGAGCAACATACTTGCTGTTTTCTTCGTTAATACCGTTTGCACAGTCAATATGAGTCTTTGGCACAATAACGATATGAACAGGAGCAACAGGATTAATATCCTTAAATGCAAGCATCATATCATCCTCATACACTTTAGTTGATGGAATTTTACCGTCAATTATATCACAAAACAAACACATAATTACACCTTCTTATTTAATCAAAGATTTAACAGTAGCTTCAACAGCAGAAATAGCGTCATCAAGCTTTGAAAGGTCCTTAGCACCTGCCATAGCAGAATCAGGACGGCCACCGCCGCCACCACCTGCAAGCTTAGCTATTTCACGAACGAGGTCACCGGCTTTAACACCCTTTGCAATTGCTTCTTTACCACATACTGCAACAAGGTTAGCTTTTTCACCGTTAACACCTGCAATAAGAGCAACTACATTGTCACCCTTTGCCTTAAGGTCATCACCCATTGAACGAAGAGCGTCAGGAGTTGTTCCTTCAATCTTAGCAACATAAAGTTCAAGACCGTCAACATCAACAGGCTTTGAGAACATATCTGCACTCTTAAGCTTTGTAATTTCAGCGTTAAGAGAGTGAATCACCTTTTCCATTTCCTTATTATCGTTAACGACAGCTTCAGCTCTCTGTTCAACTTCATTTTCGTTAGTTTTAAGAATAGAAGCAACAGATTTAACTGCCATTTCATTAAGGTTAAGATAAGCAAGGCTGCCAAGACCGGTAAGAGCAGTAATTCTTCTTACACCGGCAGCAACGGAAGCTTCGGAAACAATCTTAAACAGACCGATTTGACCACTGTTTGATACATGAGTACCACCACAAAATTCTGTTGAGAAGTCACCGGCTCTAACGACTCTTACAATATCGCCGTACTTTTCACCGAAGAGCATCATAGCGCCCATCTTTTTAGCTTCTTCAATCGGCATTTCCTGCATAGTAACACTTTGCGCAGAAAGAATGAAGTTATTAACAAGAAGTTCAACCTTAGCAATTTCCTCTTGAGTCATAGGGTTGAAATGAGTAAAGTCAAATCTTACTTCGCGTTCGTTAACAAGCTGACCTGCCTGCTCAACATGAGTACCGAGTACCTGACGAAGGGCTGCCTGAAGAAGGTGAGCAGCAGTATGGTTACGCATAATAGCTTTTCTTCTTTCAGCGTTAATGCTTGCAAATACGCTGTCGCCGACGCTCATTACACCACGAGAAACTTCGCCCTTATGAAGATAGATGGAATCGGCATTTTTAGCAGTATCGGATACGATAAATGCGTTATCGTCGCCACTCTTAACAGTACCACTGTCGCCAACCTGACCACCTGATTGAGCATAGAAAGGAGTTTTATCAAGAACGAGAGTACCACTCTCGCCAGCGCCGAGCATATCAACAAGCTCACCGTCGGCATTGACGATTGCTACGATTTTAGCGTCACATTCAAAATCGGTATAGCCAACGAAATCGGTTTTATCGGTATCAATCTTAACCGAATTACCCTTCCAAGCATCTGCACCTGCATCCTTACGGGCAGCACGGGCAGTAGCTTTTTGATTGGCAAGAAGAGCATTGAACTTATCCTCGTCAACGGTAATGCCCTTTTCCTCAAGAATATCCTTTGTCAAGTCAAGTGGGAAACCGTAAGTATCGTTAAGCTTAAATGCGTCTTCACCGGAGAAAACCTTACCCTCAAGCTTATCGATATATTCATCAAGCATAGCAAGACCTGCGTCAATTGTTTTGCCGAATGACTCTTCCTCAGCATGGATAACTTTGGTAATAAGTTCAGCCTTATCTGCAAGTTCGGGATAAGCAACATGGTTTTCGTGAATAACGGTGTCACATACCTTATAAAGGAATGGCTCGTTTACACCCAAAAGTCTGCCGTGACGACAAGCACGACGGATAAGACGGCGAAGAACATAACCTCTGCCGTTATTTGATGGGATAACACCGTCGCCAATCATAAATGTAGCAGAACGAACATGGTCGGTAATGATACGAAGCGAAACATCCTTCTTAGCGTCTTCGTGATATTTAGCGCCTGAAATTTCGCTGATTTTCTTCATAATATTTTGAACTGTATCAACCTCAAAAATATTGTCTACGCCCTGCATAATGCAAGCAAGTCTTTCAAGACCCATACCGGTATCAATATTCTTTTGAACAAGCTCGGTATAATTGCCGTTGCCGTCATTATTAAACTGGCTGAATACATTGTTCCAAAATTCAACATATCTGTCGCATTCGCAGCCCGGGCCGCAATCAGGTGAGCCACAACCGTACTTTTCGCCACGGTCAAAGTAAATTTCCGAGCAAGGACCGCAAGGACCTGAACCGTGTTCCCAGCAGTTATCAGCCTTGCCTAAACGTACAATATGCGATGGGTCAACGCCGTTTTGCTTAGTCCAAATGTCAAATGCTTCGTCATCGTTTTCATAAATAGTGACATAAAGCTTATCAACAGGCATTTCAAGAACTTTAGTACAAAATTCCCAAGCCCAAGCAGTAGCTTCCTTCTTGAAGTAGTCGCCGAATGAGAAGTTACCGAGCATTTCAAAGAAAGTGCCGTGACGGTCAGTTTTACCAACCTCTTCAATATCAGGAGTACGAATACATTTTTGACAGGTGGTTACACGGTTGCGAGGTGGTGTAACCTCACCGGTAAAGTACTTTTTCATAGGTGCCATACCGGAGTTAATGAGAAGCAAGCTGTTATCATTATTAGGGATAAGCGAGAAGCTTGGAAGCCTTAAATGACCCTTGCTTTCAAAGAATGAGAGATATTTTTCTCTCAAATCGTTTAAAGAAGTCCATTCCATAATTTATACCTCTATAGTTTTATTATCTATAATATATCAAATTTAATATAATAAATCTGTTAATTTTCTTTAAATTAAAAATGTCATAACAAAATTTCAAGGGCAACACAGATAATGTTGCCCCTAAATATTTTGATTAGAGATTTTCAACAAGCTTTGTAAGCTCTTTAATTTCATCAACAGTAAATGTAAGACCTTTGCTCATCTTTGAGTGGTCAGGAGACCAATCACGAACATCAATCTTAGGTTCACGACCGTTCCAAGAAATCATATTAACTTCTCTTGTCCAGCCACGAGCTGTTTCAGAAATTACACCGAGGTGTTCAGTGATTTCATACTTAATTTCAGGCATTTTTCTTCCTCCTTCTTATATTTTATATCAAATATATAATTTATTATTTATTAAGTGCTTTAACAATTTCCTCTGTATCACGGGCAATTGTAAGCTCTTCGTCGGTAGCAAGAATAAATACTCTTACCTTATCGTCAGGCTCAGTAAGCTCAGCTTCAGCGCCCTTAACTGTTGCTTGGTTAAGTGCTTCATTAATATGTACACCCATATAACCGAAGTATGAGCAAATCTTTGAACGAAGCCAGAAACCGTTTTCACCGATACCACCGGTAAATACGATAGCGTCAACACCGTTCATTGCAGCAATATAACCACCGATATACTTAGCAATTTCATAAGCCTGCATTTCGTGAGCAAGAAGTGCTCTTTCGTTGCCGGCATTTTGCGCTGCACAAATGTCACGGTCATCAGATGATACACCGGAAATAGCGTTAACACCTGACTGCTTATTAAGGATATTGTCCATTTCATCAGGAGTAAGGTTAAGCTTCTTCATAATGAATGTAACAACAGAAGGGTCAACACCACCTGAACGAGTACCCATCATAAAGCCGTCAAGAGGAGTGAAGCCCATTGAAGTATCAACAACCTTGCCGTGGTCAACAGCAGCAATTGAAGAACCGTTGCCGAGGTGACAGGTGATAATCTTCAAATCTTTAATATTCTTGCCCATCTTATCGGCAACTCTGTGAGATACAAACTTGTGAGATGTACCGTGGAAGCCGTAACGACGAACAGCATATTTTTCATAATATTCATAAGGAACAGCATACATATATGCCTTAGGTGGCATTGTGCTGTGGAATGAGGTATCGAATACAAATACCTGAGGAACATCAGGGCCTACAACTTCAAGGCAAGCTCTGTAACCCATAAGGTGAGCAGGGTTATGAAGAGGAGCAAGAGGAGCAAGCTCTTCAACATCCTTAACTACCTTTTCGGTAACGAGTACACTCTTGGTGTATCTGTCGCCACCCTGTACAATTCTGTGACCGATAGCGTCAATTTCATTAAACGAATCGATAACTTTATGTTCACCCTCGGAAAGGATATACTTAACTTCGTTAAATGCAGCTACATGGTCCTTAAGCTCTTTATCGTAAACAAACTTATCGTCGCCCACTTTTACGATAACATTCTCTTCGCCGCCATTGATCTTAAGACCGATTCTTTCGATAGAACCTTTGCAAAGAACAGACTCATCTTTCATATCAAGAAGCTGATACTTGAGTGATGAACTGCCACAGTTGATAACAAGAATTTTCAAAATATTGCCTCCATATATTGAAATTATAATAATTATTTAGTAATATAATAATATAAATAATATAATATTGTCAAGGACAAAATAAGTATTTTTTAATAATTTGGTGAAAATTTATGAATACAGGCATAATTTGCGAATTTAATCCGTTTCACAATGGGCACAAATACCTGATTGACAGCGTAAAAAACGACGGCTCGGTTATTTGTGTTATGAGTGGCAACTTTGTTCAGCGTGGTGAATTTGCAGTATACAACAAATTTGAAAGGTGCAAAGTTGCGCTTGAAAACGGTGCCGATTTGGTTGTTGAGTTACCTACACCATACGCTCTTATGTCGGCTGAAGGTTTTGCCAAAGCCGGTGTAAATTTGCTTGAAAGAACAGGTGTGGTTAACAAAATTGCTTTCGGTGCAGAATGTGACGATACAAACAAGCTTAAAGAAGTTGCAGATAAAGTCAGCAACAGTCAAGAACTTATAAAAGATGAAATGAAAAAAGGACTATCCTACCCTGCTGCAAGAAGAAATGTTATCGGCAGTGATTTGCTTGACACTCCAAACAATATTTTAGCAATTGAATATATCAGGCACACAACATTGCCGTACACTGCGATAAAAAGAATCGGCAAAGGGCACGATACGGATGACAAACTTTACAGTGCAAGCGCTATAAGGCAAACGCTTGACAATGACAAAATCTGTTCAATTTACAATTGTGAAAAAGCTATTTTGGCGAAGCTTCGATGTATGACTGCAAAAGACTTTGAAAAAATCGAAGATGTAAGCGAAGGGCTTGAAAACAGGATATATGAAAGTGTCAGAAATTCCTGCACACTTGATGAATTATATGACAGCATAAAAACAAAAAGATACACCCATTCAAGAATCAGGCGTATCATTTTGAAAAGTTATTTAGGTATTACCAAAGAATACAGTAAAGAAGTACCGTATATTCGTATACTCGGATTCAACGGCAGGGGCAAAATTCTTTTAAGCGAGATGAAAGAAAAAGCACAACTTCCTATTATAAGCAGATATGCCGACACTCAAAAGCTTAACGATTTCGGCAAAAGAATGTTTGAGCTTGAATGCCACTGCACCGATTTATACAATTTAGGGTACAAAGTTCCATTGCCTTGTGGTACTGAACAAAAAAGTCAAATTGTCATTCTTGATTAGAAAACAAATTATGACAGTGAGCGTAAAATTCATCCTTAGTCATTGACGAATTAAGACAAGAAATTAAAGACGAAGTAGAAAGAAATTCCGGCAAATCGAGAGATTTCAGGAGTTTCTTTTTATTTTGCTTTGCGTTAGGTGTTCCACTCAAAGAAAGCGTAAACATATCGACGCTTGTAATCAAATCTTTATTATCAACCGTCTGTGCGCTTATATTTGCCTTTTCAAAAAGGCTCAAAAGAATTTTATCGTCTATTCCTTCAACGCCGAGTTTGCCCTCTTTTGACGGCTCTTTTTTGCGCTTTTCCTTGCCATATATATCAGGGATATATATATGCTTAACCTTATCCTTAGGAAGCGCAGAAGAAATATAATTTCTGATTTGAAAGCCACTGTGGTCAGAGTCTGTTATAACTATAACTCCACGCTCATTTGCAAGCTTACGAATAAAAGCAAGTTTCTTTTTATCTTTAAAGACGGAAAAACCGTTGGTTTCTATAATAATAGTATCCAAAAGATTTGAAAGTTTAATTTTATCGTATCTGCCCTCAACTATAACTGCTTCTTTTATTTTAAGCATATTTTACACCTCGTGCAGTTAAAATGAGTTTAATGATAAGTTCTTCAATCAAAAGCTTTTTATCAACGGCAGTGCTTTTTATTTTAATATCGGTTTGCGAAATTTCATCAAGAGAATCCCTAAGTTGTTCGACGGAAAGTTCGGCGCAATCTCTTGTGGCGTTACGAAGCGCAAATTCCCTGCCACGGTAGTTATAATATTTAGCCACATCGTCAAAGCCGAAGCCTGCACTTTTGGCACACTTCACCCTATACATATCAACATACACGCCACTTATGGCAGACAAAATTATTACAGGCTCCTCCTTCATTTCAAAAAGAGTATTAAGCACATCGTAGGCTTTACTCGAATTACCTGCAACGACAAATTTTGAAAGGTCATAAATTCGTGCCTGAAGGCATTTTGTTGCCATATTGTCAACTATTTCCTTGGTAATTTCATTACCCTTGGCATAATACGAAAGCTTATCAAGTTCGTTCAAGAGGTTTTTCATATCATTACCCGAAACGGAAATAAGATATTTTGCAGTATCGGTGCTTATACCGGAGCCTCTTTTTTTAGCACCCGAAACGAGAAGCTTTGCCACATCGTTTTCACTTCTTTTTTGAAGTTCGACGCAGTCACCTGCCACCTCAAAGGCTTTAATAACCTTTTTAAATTTTGCGCTTTTTGTATCGGGTTCAACAGCGTCAAACCAAAATACAAGAACGGTTGTATCGGGTGCATCCTTTAAATATTCCTCAAGAAGTTTTATATCGTTTGCTGATTTATCGATAGGATAATCTTTAACAAGCACGAAATTATACTCACTCATCATAGGAAGCATTTGAGCATCCTTTAAAATATCGTCAAGTTCCGTGTCCTTACCGTCAAACGAATGAAAATTGAACGCTTCAAAAGTTTTGTCAACTATTTTATTTTTAAGTTCATTTGCGTAATATTCCTTTAAATAGCTTTCTTCACCGTAAAGAAGATAAGCGTTTTTAAATTCACCCGATTTAATTTCCTTTTTAAGTTCTGATTCATTAATCCTTGGCAAAAAATCATTTCCTTTTCATCGAAATTTTAGTATCTACATCTTTATCGTAAATATATTTTATATTTTTCAAATAAGTTTGAGAATTGAGTGTAACATATTTTTTATTAACGGTTATATCGTTGCCGTCAACCGTAGCATAAATAATACCGGAATTGTATTTTACATTAACAGTATCACATAAATCAATATCAAAATCAACATTATTATAAAATACTTTTTCATTAGGCGCAAGAAGCGAAAGTTTTTCTTTATCATAATTACAGTCAACAAACATAACCAAATCAGGCTTAGAAATATTAATCGACTCTTTGACACAATAATAATCACTGCTTTTGTTTGCATTCATCACAACAGCTACGGAGTCGTTATAAATTACAACTGCCTCGGTTGAAGAAATCGTCAAAGAATCATTTGTGTGATTTGTATAAGTAGAAACAAGGCAGGAAAAAGCAAAGACGGTTAGAAGCGAAATTATAAACGGTTTAACTTTAAATTTGAGATTAAATGATATAATTATTCCGATAGTTATAAGAAATATACAATAAACAACTATAAAAACATTGTCGCTCATATCAACATTTAAAAACCACAAATGTTTGCTGAGAAAGTCAACAATTTCAATCATAAGCTTAGAACTGCAATAAGAAATAAAAACAGGTATTGCAGACAGTATCACATTAAAACTTAACAGAACACTGAAAAGTGAAGCTATCATAGTTATTTGGGCAATCGGAATTAAGACTGTATTTGCAAAATATGCTATAAAGCTGACACCTTTGAAAAATATCCACATAACAGGAAAGGTTGCAATCATCACGCTTGAAGTAAATGCAAAGCTGTCATAAAAGATTATTAAGAATTTATTTTTCTTTGACTCAACAGGTCTTAAATATTTGTCAAAATACGGTTTTATAACCACCATACCGAGTACAGCAGTAACAGTTAAAAGAGCGCTCACATCGGTTACGGCAAACGGATTAAGGCACAAAATAAGCACCGACAAGCCGAGTGAATTAAGAGTATCAGCCTTTTTATTCACCAAAGGTGATATGAGAAGAATAGACAAAGTCACTGCCGAACGAATGACGGATTTTGAAAATCCGGCAAGAGCAACATAAAACAAAAGGACAATCAATGATGCAGGTATACGAATATTTTGTTTTACGCCCAAGTACTTCAAAAGAGTATAAAGACCCATACAAATAACAGAAGTGTGAAGCCCTGAAACTGCCATAATATGCGATACGCCACAAATTTGAAAGTTTGCATTTGCTTCATCGGACAAATCGTTTTTGTTACCTATAAGAAGTGCTGTACACAGTGCGCCCACATCACCTTTCATTTTCAGCTCAAGTGAATTTTTAACATACTCTCTGACTTTGATAATATAATAGTTTAAAGGTTTTGAATTATTTTCTTCAACCTTTGCATAAGAGTCTGATTTTGCAAAAAGATACCTTGAATCAGCATATGCGCCGTAAGAGTCAAGTGCCGTTTTGCCGGCGCTTTTAATTTTAAGCTTTGCAGTAATATCGTCATAATAATCTGCTTCGATTATCTTATCGCTGTAAAGTTTCATTTTTACATTTTGTGGTGCATCGGTATCATCAATTGCTTTTGTTTTAATGATATAAACAAATTCGTCGTCGCTTTTTGAAGGCAAATCTACAATATTAAATGTAGCAGTTACCTCTTTATCATCAAGCACAAGCTGATTGGAAACATTGCCGTTTAAAACAAGCATAAAAATAAGACAAGCAAACACTGCCGAACCGAAAACACACGGTACGACTGTTGCTTGTCTTGTCTTTTTAATCAGCAGTGATACTGCAAAGAGTACCACTGCCGATACAAGTACAACTATATAATATTTGTAAGCGATAAAGTTTATCAGCAGTAAAGTTATTGCCACTGAAAAACCAATAAAGGCAAGTGGCCTTTTCATTATCGTTTATCCTTTCTTAATAGGTGTAATTACGAATGAATATTCCTGCTTTTCACCCTTAGGCATAGTGTACGGCTCACGAACGAATGCCTGACCCGGAAGGTCACCACCGACACCGAGTTGCCTGTGGTCAATATTAACGGTAGTAATATCCTCGTAAGGAATGTCGTTAATATGAGTAGCCTTTTCAAGACCGTCTGTTGTGTAGTGATAAACAGAGAAGTTAATAGGATTGTCATAATAAGCGTCAACACGAACGCCGAAACCGTCTTTATCCGTAAGGGTAAAGTACCTTACATCACATCTGTTGGAAGATTCCTGTGGACGCATATATCTGTATTCAAAATCAGTAACGGTTGAATCGTAAAGGTCGATTTTCGAACCGAGTTTACGGTCGATATATGTAGGCTTTGGTCCTCTGCCGTACCACTGAACATATTCCATAGATTTATCCATAGTCATTTGATAACCGAAGCGAAGCATACCCTTAGTAGGAGTTGCGCTGTGGTAAACATAAAGTCGTCCGTCAGGATATACCTTATATGTTGCAACGGAATTTTTAAGACCCAAAGTTGAAAATGCGATATGAATTTCAATAACATTTCCGTTTTGAGTAACCTCTGTTTTAGCAGCTTTGGTATGATGGGTTGCTCTTTGCCAAGCGTAGAACGGATGGAACTTTGCCCACTGAGGTGTGAAGTTGAGGAAGTCAATATCATTATCGGTAAGCGCTCTGAAATAGTTAGGCATTAACGGTGCTTTTAAAAGTTCCTTGCCGTCGATTACATAGCTTACAACTTTGCCGTTATCAACGCAAACCTTAACATTGTCACCGTTTACGGTAACCTTGTTATTTGCTACATCAAATGTAAGCTTGCCGTCGTTCTTAATTTCAGAAGGCTTAGGCATAGCGTTAATAATAAATTGCTCAAAAGCAACTTCATATCCCTTTTCCAAGCCTAAAGATTCCTCGTTAGTTACGAAGGAAACAGTAAGGATACATTCCTTATCCTTTGGAAGTTTTGAAGAGTCAAAGTTAATTTTAATTTCGGTTTCTTCAAGTGGTTTACAATTGATTGAACCGAGAGAACCTTCGTCCACAACTTCACCTTCTGCCTTGATTACCCAGTTGCAGGTATAAGAAGAAAGGTCGGTGAAAAGGAATTTATTTTTAAGTTTAAATTCGCCAACTTCAGCATCAAGTGCCGTAATGCAGATATTTTGATAGCAGTGCTTAACCTCAACAATTTGAGGGTGTGGCTTTCTGTCGGCGCCGATAATACCGTTAGCGCAGAAATATACATTACTGCCGGTCATAGCTGTTGTGTTTGGAATATCGATAAGCTTATGAGGTTCTTTTCCCTGGAAATCGGTACCGTAAAGGTAATTGTCGTTGCCGTTTTCATCCTTAACATGGAGTGCTTGGTCAACAAAGTCCCAAATAAAGCCACCACACATATTGTCGTATTTTTCAAAATCGTCAATATATTCCTGGAAATTACCGAGTGAATTTTCCATACTGTGAGCATATTCACAAAGGACAATCGGCTTACCCTCATACATTTCAGCCTTGATAGGCTTACTGTCGGCAGCAAGCTGGTTTGCGATATTGTCATAAAGAGAAATAGTGATAGGCTCCTTATTGCCGAGCTTTTCCATAATATCCTTAGTAGGATACATACGGGAAATGACATCACTCTTGGTTAAATCAAAGTCACCTTCATAGTGGAACTGACGGGTATCGTCAAGCGCAAGTGCAGCCTTTTTCATTTCCATAAAGTTACTGCCGTCGCCTGCTTCATTACCGAGTGACCACATAAAGATACAAGGGTTGTTTCTGTCACGCAAAACCATTCTTTGCATACGGTCAACAACAGCGCCTGTCCACTTAGGATTTGAACCCGGTACACCTTTACGCCTTACACCGTGTGTTTCAACATCACATTCGTCCATAACATAGAAGCCGTATTTATTACACATATCGTAAAAATAAGGGTCATCGGGATAGTGAGAAGTACGAATAGAGTTGATATTATTCTGTTTCATAATATCAAGGTCCTGAGTATATCTAAACTTAGGAACTGCCCAACCGTGGTCGCAGTCAAAATCGTGACGGTTAACACCCTTAATCATAAGAGGCATACCGTTATAGTAAATCTTTTCGCCCTTAATCTCTACCTTTTTAAAGCCGACTTTATATGTTTTTACGCAAACAGTTTTGCCGTCAAGCTTAATTTCCATAACAAGAGTGTAAAGATTAGGATGCTCGGCAGACCATTTCTTCGGTGACTTAACAAGCTTATTAAATGTTATTGTTTCCTTGCCACCTGTAAGTTCAATATCGGTTTTACCGAGTTCGGTTTCTTCACCGTTTTTGTCAATAAGCTTTGCTTTTGCTTCCATTTTACCCTTGATATTATTATAGTTTTTGATATACATATCAAGAGTAACATTTGAGTCGGTATATGTGTCGTCAAAATCTGTTTTAAAGTAAAAATCACGAAGGCAAAGCTTTGGCTCTGCAAAAAGATAAACTTCACGGTAAATACCACAAAGCCACCACATATCCTGGTCCTCAAGATATGAGCCGTCGGAGAAACGATAAAGCTTTGCAGTAATAAGGTTTTCACCTTTTTTAAGCACCTTGGTTACATCAAATTCGTGAGGCACCATTGAGCCTTGAGAATAGCCGACAAATTCACCGTTTACATAAACTTCAAGTGCACTTTTGGCAGCGCCGAAATGAAGGAATACTTCCCTGCCGTCAAAATTTTCATCAAGAGTAAACGATTTTCTGTAAAAACCGATTTCCTGCATATTATGGTCGATTGAAGGAATTTTACCCTTTGAACGGCTGAATGCCTTAGGAAATGTACTTGCATAGTAGTAAGGAACAGAATAGCCTTCCGTCTGCCATACTGACGGTACATTTATCTCGTCCCAATGAGAATCGTCAAAAGAGCCTGACTGAAAATTATTCGGCTGATTGTCAAGACCTCTTTGCCAATAAAATTTCCACTTACCGTTAAGTGATTGTTTATACTTACTGTCGTTATTTGAAAGAGCTTCTTTTTCATCGTCAAACGGCATCATAATAGCATGTCCGTCTTCTTTATTAATCTTAAAAATAGAAGGATCTTCCCATCTGAATTTTTCCATAAGATATACCCCTTATAATATTTGCCGTATTTAGACACAGCACCTTTATATTACATAATATATTAATCTGTAAAAAAAGTCAACAAAATAACTTTTATTATATATACAAATAATATCTTATAGACAAAACGCAATTGATTTGATATAATATTGTAATAATAAAAACTTACGGAGATAATAAAAATTATGATAGTAAGAGTTAATAAAGACAATTTAGACGAATACGAAGAATTTATAAAAAGGCATCCGAAAGGACTTTTTCAACATTCAAGCAAATGGGCAAAAGTTAAAAGTGCTTGGAAATTTGAAGCAGTTATGCTCAAGGACGACAACGGCGAAATTAAAGGCAGTGCTGCCGTACTTATCCGTTCGATTCCTGTAATCAAAAATTCGCTTATGTATTGTTGCCGTGGCTTTGTTTGCGACGAAAACGACTTTGACACATTTGACAAGCTTTTCGGCGCACTTCTTGAACTCGGTAAGGAATACAAGGCTTACTGCATTAAAATCGACCCTGAAATTGTTATTCAAAACGAAGCTTACAAAAAGCACCTTTTGCAAAAAGGATTTATTGAACTCAATCCGGGTTGTATGGACTTTGAAAATGTTCAGCCGAGATTTGTTTACTGCTTTGACTACAACGGTATGAATGAGGACGAGCTTATGCTCACATTCAAGCCGGACTACAGAAACAGAATAAGAAAAGCACCGAAAAAGGGCGTTGAAGTTAAAATCTGCGGCAAGGAAGCACTTGACGATTTTGTAAGGATTATGCACGAAACCGGTGAGCGTGACGGTTTTTCAACAAGGCCGAAAGAATATTTTGAAAAAATACTTGATTGTATGACAGACGACGCAAGGCTTTATATGGCTTATTACGAGGGCAAAGCAATCGCAGGAACCATTGCAATCAAATGGGGTCAAAATGTTATGAAGTATCAATACGGTGCTTCATCAAACGCTCACAGAAATGTTTACCCTAACTATGCGCTTCAATGGGCAATGATGAAATGGGGTATGGAATGTGGCTGTAAGGTTTACGACTTCGGTGGCATTTCGGGCGACTGCCAAAATCCGGACAATCCTCATTACGGTCTTTGGAGATTTAAGCACGGCTTTGGCGGATATATGAAAGAATTTGTCGGCGAGTTTGATTATGTAATCAACAAGCCTATATACAAGCTTTACAACATTGCAACAAAGGTACTTGAAAAGATTAGATAATTATGAGCAGATATATTATTGATAAAAGCAAATTAATTGAAAATATTGAAATAATCAAGAAAAAAGCAAGAGTTGACATTATCGGTGTCGTTAAAGGCAACGGCTACGGCTTCGGTATGTGTAACCTTGCAGAAATTCTTATGCAAAACGGAATTAACACCTTTGCAGTTACTGAAGTATATGATGTTCCGCTTCTTCGTGAAACAGTGCTTGACAAGGATATTCTTGTTATGCGCTCAACTTGTATTGAGGACGAAGCAAAAATCGTTGCCGAATATAACTGCATTGCTACAATAGGCTCGCTTGAATCGGCAAAGGTTATGGACAAGGTGTCGAAAGAACTTGGCAAAAAAACAAAATGCCATTTAAAAATTGACACAGGTATGGGCAGGTACGGCTTTTTACCGAGTCAAATTGACGACGCAATCAAGTGCTACGATTTTGAAAATCTTGATTTTTGTGGTGCTTACACTCATTTTTCCTCGGCTTTTCACAATGCCGAGCTTACAAAGGCTCAGCTTGAAATGTTCAAGGATACGATTGAGCAAATCAAAAAAGCAGGCAAAAATGTAGGTCTGCTTCACTGCGCAAACTCACCTGCACTGCTTAATGTTGACGGCGTTACTCTTGACGCTGTAAGAATCGGCTCTGCATTTACAGGAAGAGTTATCACCAAGGGCAAAAATCCACTTAACAGGCTCGGCAATTTGGAAGCAGAGGTTATTGAAACAAAAACGGTACCGGCAGGATATTCAATCGGCTACAACGGTCAATACAAGACTAAAAGAGAAACAAAGCTTGCAATTGTGCCGATAGGTCACTTTGACGGTTTCGGTTTGGAAAAAGGCAAAGAGGTTGCCGATTTACATTCGGTGCTTTCTCAATTTAAACATTATCTTCAAAAGAAGCAACTCACCGTAAACATTAACGGCAAAGCATATAATGTAATCGGTGAAATAGGACTTTCGCATACGGCTGTTGACATAACAGGAAGTGATGTTAAAATCGGCGATACGGCAAGCGTTGAAATTTCGCCACTTATGGTTAATCCGAATGTACCGAGGATTTATAAATAAATATGGGTATAGTAAAAGGCAGTAACGGTTTTCGTTACTGCCTTTTTTATTAGCAAAAACATATTTAATAAACAACAAAACGGGCGAATAATATTCGTCCCTACAAAATTCTTCTATATTAAAACTCACTAAATATCGTAGGGGCTGACATTGTCAGCCCTCAATATTCTTTTGATTATTCCTTTGTATATCCTTGTTCTTCAAGTTTTTTAATCATCATTCTTGAAGCCTTATAAACATCGCCACAGCCGAGGGTGATAACAAGGTCGCCCGGTTCTGCGTTAGCAAGAACATAATCGCTGATTTCCTCAAATGTGTCAAGCTGAACACTGCCCGGTACTTTATCAGCCAAATCCTTAGCTGTAATGCCGATTGTATTAATTTCCCTGCTGCCCATAATTGCAGAAATTACACACTTATCAGGAATTTGAAGAACCTTTGCAAAGTCGTCAAGAAGAAGCGAAGTCCTTGTATAAGTGAAAGGCTGATGAACTGCCCATACACGCTTAAAGCCCATTTTCATTGCAGCTTCAAGTGTAACCTTAAGTTCGGCAGGATGATGAGCGTAGTCATCGGCAAATGTAATACCGTTAAGCTTGCCGACAAGTTCAAATCTTCTGCCTGCGCCCTTAAATGCCTGAAGTCCGTCGCAAATGCTGTTGACATCTGCGCCACTTTCATACGAAGCAACAAAAGCGCAAAGAGAGTTGAGAATATTATGCTCACCCGGAACAGAAAGATGAACAGTTGCAACAAATTCACCGTTATGGTAAACATCATATTTGGAATGGAAACCACCCGGTACTTCAATATTTTTTGCAACCCATTCGTTGCTTTCGTTTTTACCGATTGAAATAAGTTTCTTGCCCTCAATACCCTTTAATGTATCGACGGTATTAGCGTCATCACCGTTATAAATAATAGTTTTAGTAGTCTTTTCGGCAAACTTACGAAAAGATTTTTTAATATTATCAAGGTTTTTGAAGAAGTCCAAATGGTCCTCGTCAATATTAAGAATAACGGCAATGTCAGGGTTCATATGAAGAAAAGTATTATTAAATTCACACGACTCACAAACGAAGTTTTGGCTGTGACCGAATCTGCCGTAAGCGTCAATAATCGGAAGCTTGCCACCGATAACGGCACTCGGGTCAAGACCTGCGTCAAGGAGCACCTGAGTAATCATTGATGAAGTTGTGGTTTTGCCGTGAGTACCGCAAACGCCGATACAATTTGAGAAAATACGGCTCATTGCGCCCAAAAGCTCTGCCCTTTCAAAGCAAGGGAAATTAGCCTTAGCATATTCAAGTTCTTCATTGCCCTTTAAAATAGCGTTGGTATAAATAACAAGTTCGACATCGTCGCCGATATTTTTTTTAACCTGACCGAGATAAACCTTTGCGCCTTCCCTTTCAATTCGCCTGAAAGTTTCGGTATCGTTATTATCAGAGCCTGAAACATTATAGCCAAGCTGAATAAGAATTTCGGCAAGTGGGCACATACCTGCGCCACCGATTCCGATAAAATGAATCCTTTTAACTTTTTTTAATATATCGTCAATATGCATATTTGTTGTATCCATAAAAGAGTCACCTCTATATAATTATTGAGTACATATTATACTACATTTATTCAAAAAAATAAATACCCCAAAGCCATTAACTAATATTTTTTTATTTCATAGTATGTAAAAAGAGTTTTGGGAGTTGAAAATATGAATTTTATTATACCTTACTATGATGACAATAGGATGAAATATACAGAAAAATATCTTGAAAAAGCAGGGTATCACGAAGTATATGACAAAAACAAAGCAGATTTTGCCGTATTTGCGCCCGGTGAAAAAAGTGAAAAAATCGAAGAATACGCAAACTGCTTTATATTTTTAGGTGCAAGTTCAATTGACAAAGAAAAATATCGTTTTTACGATTACAATAAACGAGAAGATTTTAAATACAAAAATGCAATGCTGACAAGCGAAGGTGCCGTTGCGCTGTACAAAGAAAACTGCAAAAAAGGCTTATATAATTCAAACATTTTGATTACCGGTTACGGCAAGATAGGAAAAGCACTTTGCAAGGCGCTCAAAAGCTTTGGTGCAAAGGTGAGCGTTTGTGCAAGAAGTGACATAAACAAAGCAGAAGCTTTAGGCGACGGTGCAAAGGTGACAGACTTTTCTCATCTTGACTGCAAAGGATATGACGCTGTTTTCAACACTGTACCTGCCGTGTGCTTTACAAAAAAAGAAATAGATACATTTGACAAAGACACCAAATATATTGAACTTGCTTCATTTCCGGGTGGAATAGATAAGCATTATGTTAAATCAAAAAATATCAACTATATAAACGGCAGTAAGTTGCCGTCAAGATACAGCGAAGAAAGTGCAGGAATATTTATTGCACAAGCAATCGACAAAGTGATTAAGGAGGGAATAATTTGAATATCGGTTACTGCCTGACAGGTTCATTTTGCACTTTTGACAAAACGATTAAGGTTATAGAAAAGCTTGTAAATTCAGGGCACAATGTGGTACCTATTATGAGCGAAAACGCATATACTATGAACACAAGATTTGGAAAAGCAGTTGACATACAAAACAAAATTATAGAAATCACAGGCAACAGCATAATTCATACAATTGAACAAGCAGAGCCTATCGGACCAAAGAAAATGTTTGATGTGCTTTGCGTTGTTCCGTGCACGGGCAACACCTTGGCAAAGCTTTCAAACGGTATTGTTGACACTACAGTCACCATGGCAGTAAAAAGTCATTTAAGAAACAGCAAGCCGGTTGTAATAGGCATTTCAACAAACGATGCACTCGGTGGCGCTGCCAAAAATATCGGCACGCTTTTGAATTACAAAAACTATTATTTCGTTCCGTTCGGAATGGATAATTTTGAGAAAAAGCCAAAGAGTATGGTTTGCGATTTTGAGCAGGTTTGTGACACTATCGAAAAAGCATATAACAATGAAGAAATTATGAAAAAAATATATTGATAAATTCGGCAGGAATAAGCCCCTGCCCTACGAAAAACAGTTTATTAACTTTATAAACATTATAGAAAAATATATTGACTTTTTAATACTAATTATATATATTAGTCGTATGGTGTTTAAAAGACAAACACCAAATCGGGTTAAAACGAGGATGTGTATATTGGAAAAGATAATCGATCTCAAGGATATTACCGTAAAATACGGTGACAATGTCGTACTTGACAAACTTAATCTTTATATTAACAAAAAAGAGTTTATAACGCTGCTTGGTCCTTCAGGATGTGGCAAAACCACTACCCTTCGCTGTATTGCAGGTTTTATTGAGCCTGACGGTGGAGATATAATTTTTGAAGGCAAAAGAATTAATGATGTTCCCCCTCACAAGAGAAAAGTGAACACCATTTTTCAGCGTTATGCTCTTTTTTCTCATTTGAATGTATATGAAAACATTGCCTTTGGCTTAAAGCTTCAGAAAAAGCCGAAGGATGAAATAAGAAAAACAGTTGCCGAAATGCTTGAACTTGTTAACCTTAAAGGCTTTGAAAAGAGAAGTATTGACTCACTTTCGGGTGGTCAACAGCAGAGAGTGGCAATTGCCCGTGCGCTTGCAAATTCACCACATGTGCTTTTGCTTGACGAACCTCTCGGTGCGCTTGACTTAAAGCTCAGAAAGGATATGCAAACCGAACTTAAGGCAATTCAGAAAAGGCTTGGCATAACATTTATTTATGTTACACACGACCAGGAAGAAGCACTTTCAATGTCCGACACGGTAGTTGTTATGGACAAGGGTAAAATTCAGCAAATCGGAACACCCGAGGATATTTACAACGAGCCTGTCAACGCTTTTGTTGCCGACTTTATCGGTGAGTCAAACATTGTTGACGCCGTTATGATTAAGGATTACCTTGTATCTTTCGGTGGCGTAACATTTGAATGTCTTGACAGTGGTTTTGGCGAGAATGCTTTTGTTGAAGCAGTTGTAAGACCTGAGGATATTAGGATAGTTAAAAAAGGAAGCAAAGCTTCACTTCCGGGTAAAATCACAAGCGTTACATTTAAGGGCGTTCATTTTGAAATACTTGTCGATGTTGGTGGTTTCATTTGGATGATACAAACAATTGAGCATCATGAAGTCGGCGAAGAAATAGGAATGTACATTGAACCTGACGCTATTCACATTATGAACAGAAGTGAATACAGTGGTGAATTTGGCGACTATTCTTACTTCTCGGACGAAATGGACCATATTTCCGACGCTTCGTACAACTGGGAGGAAGAGAATGAAGAAGAAGACTAAACTTTCATCCCTTTGTGACAAGCCGTATCTTGTATGGACTGTTTTGTTTATAATTGCACCACTCATTATGGTTGCATATTACGCTTTGACTGACAAAACAGGTGCATTTTCACTTACAAGTATTGAGCAAATTCCGACATATATCACAACAATTTTGCTGTCAATTCTTTACGGTGTTGCAGCCACGGTAATATGTTTGATTTTAGGTTTTCCTTTTGCTTATATTTTTTCAAAAGCACCTGCAAAATATCAAAAATTTGTAGTGCTTCTTGTTATGCTTCCTATGTGGATGAACTTCCTTATAAGAACATACAGCTGGATGACAATACTCGGCGACACAGGTATTATCAATACTGTATTAAATGCGCTTGGTATAAAGTCATTGAAGCTTATAAACAACGGTGGCGCTGTAATTTTAGGTATGGTATATAACTTTTTGCCGTATATGATTTTGCCTATTTTCTCTGTTTTGACAAAGCTTGACAATTCACTTGTGGAAGCTGCGCAGGACTTAGGCTCAAACAAATTTGAGGTTATGAGAAAAGTTGTTATTCCACTTTCAAAACCGGGTATACTCAGTGGTATAACAATGGTATTTGTACCTTGTGTTTCTACATTTTACATTACGCAAAAGCTCGGTGGAGGTCAGGTAGTCCTTATCGGCGATGTTATCGAAACTCAATTTCAAAGTGCAAACAACTACAATTTAGGTGCAGCGCTTTCATTCGTTTTGATGATACTGATATTCATTTGCCTCGGTGTTATGAACTACTTTGGCGCAGATGACGACGGAGGTGTTGTAATATGAAAAAGAAAACACCTTTTATCTCAAAGCTTTATGTAGTGCTTATATTCATATTTTTATATGCGCCTATTGCAGTTATGATGCTTTTTTCGCTCAACTCTTCGGCAAGCACATATATCTTTTCAGGTTTTTCAACTCACTGGTACGGCGAAATGTTCAAAGACACTGTTGCAATGCAGGCGCTTAAAAACACTGTTTTGCTTGCTGTTTGCACTGCTTTTGTTTCAACCGTATTAGGTGTTCTTGCAGCAGTAGGTCTTTTTAATTCAAAGTCAAAGCTTTACAAAAGAAGTATGATGACAGCGACGAATATTCCAATGATGAACCCTGAAATCGTAACAGGTATCGCTATGATGCTTCTTTTTGTTTTCGCAGGCTCACTTGTAAATAAAAGCGATGTACTCGGATTTTGGACTCTTCTCATAGCTCATGTAACATTTGCGCTTCCTTATGTAATACTCAATGTTATGCCTAAGCTTAAGCAATTTGATATGCACATTTACGAAGCTGCTCTTGACCTTGGTTGCAAACCTGTAAAGGCGTTTTTCAAGGTTGTTATGCCGGAAATACTGAGTGGTATAATTACGGGCTGTGTTATGAGTTTTACTCTTTCGCTTGACGACTTCATCATAAGTTACTTTACAAACGGTCCAAGTTTCCAAACACTTCCTATTTATATTTTTTCTATGACTAAAAAAAGAGTTAAACCGGATATGTATGCGCTTTCAACTCTTATGTTCGTTTCGATTTTAATACTTCTTGTTCTTATGAACATTGCTCAAAACAAGGCTGAAAAAAAGGGTAAGCGTGAAGCAAAATGAAGAAAATAATCACAATTATTTTATCACTTATTTTATGCCTTACGGCTTTCCCCTATTCTGCTTTAGCCGACGACAATTACTTTAGCAAGGAGCAAATTGAATATTATAAGAACTTAGGACTTCAAGGCACGACAGTTAATGTATACAACTGGGGCGAATACATTTCCGACGGCAGTGAAGGCTCTATGGATGTAGTTAAAGAATTTGAAAAGCTTACCGGCGCAAAGGTCAATTACACAAACTATGAATCAAATGAAAATATGTATTCAAAGCTGACCGGTGGTGGCGTGTCGTATGATGTAATAGTTCCGAGTGATTATATGATTGACAAGCTTATTGACGAGGATATGCTCCTTGAAATCGACTACAGCAACATACCTAATATGAAATATGTTGACAAAAAGTTTCAACATTTATTCTATGACAAAGAGCAGAAATATACAGTTTGCTACAATGTCGGCACAACCATATTGATTTATAACAAAAAGCTTGTGAAAGAAGAGCCGAAAAGTTGGGATGTTCTTTGGGACGAGCAGTACAAAGGCAAGGTGTTAATGTTTAACAATCCTCGTGACGCTTTTGCTATTGCGCAATCAATTCTCGGTCAGGATTTTAATTCCACCAACGAGCAGGACTGGGTTAAATGCGCAGAACTTTTGGCAGAGCAAAAAGACAAGGTTAACCCTGTTTATGTTATGGATGAAGTATTCAACCTTATGGAAAGTGGCGAATATGCTTTTGCAACATATTACGCAGGCGACTATGTTTTGATGAATGAGAATAACGAGGACTTAGGCTACTGTATTCCTAAAGAAGGCGTAAACGCATTTTACGATGCTTTTTGTATTCCTAAATGTTCTAAGAATAAAAAAGGCGGAGAAGCATTTATAAACTTTATGCAAGAGCCTGAAGTAGCGCTTGCAAACAGTGAATTTATTTATTACCGCTCTGCAAACTATACTGTTGAGCAAAATGAAGACAGTTCGCTTTACGGCAACCCTGCCATTTATTCAAATGTTAAGAATGTTCAGTATTTCAAAAATCTGCCACAAAACATTAACGAACTTGAAAACAGGCTTTGGACTGAAGTTAAAAGTGGTCAGCTTTCAATAAACAGCAAAGAACAAAACAAAAAGATTTACACCGAATGTGCTGTATTGGGCGCAGTTGTAATAGTTGTTATTGCTGTAAAAATTATAAATAATTCAAAAAAGAAAAAAGAACAGGATTTGAGTGATTTATATGATTAAATGTGCAATTTTTGATTTAGACGGTACGCTTGTAAACACTATTGACGATTTAGGCTACGCAACCGATTATGTGCTCAGGCAGTTTGGCAAAGAGCCTAAATGGACTATGGACGATTACAGAATGTTTGTAGGAAACGGCGCCAAATTACTTGTTGAGAGAGCATTTGAGCACAAGCTTTCAGAAAAAGAGCTTGAAAAGGCTTATGAAATGTTCAAAGTTAGATACAACGAAGTCCTTTTAGACCACGCTCACGCTTATGACGGCATTAAAGAACAGCTTGATATTCTTAAAGAAAAAGGTATCAAGATAGCAGTTGTTACTAACAAGCCACACGAAAGCGCCGTTAAAATGGTTGAAACAATTTTCGGCAAAGGCTATTTTGATTTAATCACCGGCAATAAGGACGGTATACCGAGAAAGCCGGACCCGACAACAACTAACCAAACGCTCAAGGCACTCGGCTGTACGGCATCACAAGCCATTTTCTTCGGCGACAGTGATGTTGATGTTAAAACAGCTAAAAATGCCGGAATTGAAGCTATCGCCTGCTCATGGGGTTTTCGAAGTTTCGAGTCACTTTTGGCGCAGTCACCTTCTGCAATTATCGACGAGCCGAAGTACATATCAAAGCTTTTTTAAAAAGTTAAAAAAGTTGTAAAAAAGTGTTGACAAAAGACTTTCGTTTTGGTATAATTCATATCGTTGACGCGAGAGTGGCGGAATCGGCAGACGCGCACGTTTGAGGGGCGTGTGGGGCGACTCGTACGGGTTCAAGTCCCGTCTCTCGCACCAAAAAATACGAGTATCCATTTGGATGCTCGTATTTTTTTATATCTAAAATCAACAACACGCTAAAGGGACTGCAATTTAGCAGTCCCTGTTTTTGTTTTAATTAATAATATTTTGCAAGCTGATTGCTCCCTTTATTGCTCCCCTATTATTCCTGTCTATGTTTCAGCAAAAAGCAGAAGCATCAATCATAAATAATCGGGTAATATTTATTAAGGCAATAATAGATTTTTTCATATATTTTTTGATAACTTTTAATTGCAGATTTCGGAGTGCCATCGAGCCAAAAATCATTATATTTATCGTTAGTATTATGAAAATAGAAATAATATTTTTGAATATCTTGTTTTCTGTATTTCATAAAATCTTGATTTTCAAAGAGTTCGTCAAAAAAGTCAAATTCATTCTTATCTTCATCATTTGCTTTTTCTTTAGCAATTTTAAAATATATTTCAAAATCAAGGTCATTCATTTGTTCATATGGCTTTGACAATACTTTCAACACTTCATTATCGTCAATTTCGTAATAAAATTTATCACCACCACAGTAATCGGACCATTGCGCCCTATCTTCCTCGGTCATCTCGTTCCATTCATCTTTTACAAGTTCGTCATTCTTAACCGGATACTGAATATACTTTGCTGATTTATAGGCTTTTATTTCATCTTTATATTGCGCAGAATAATCTAATTTAACAATCACAATGTTTCACCACCTACAACGATTATATAACAACGACCGATTATTTAAAATATTAATTTAATAAAAGTACATAATATCGTACTTTTACAATTTTTTAAAATATAATTAAAATAAGTATTGACAAAAGACTTTCATTCTGGTATAATTCATATCGTTGACGCGAGAGTGGCGGAATCGGCAGACGCGCACGTTTGAGGGGCGTGTGGGGCGACTCGTACGGGTTCAAGTCCCGTCTC
>JBNMGQ010000003.1:0-56607 GCA_050872345.1 Eubacterium sp.
AAAAGTTCGACTTGCCATAAAAAAGCCACGCTTAGGACTTGTAACAGTGATAATATCACAACCGATTTCGTTAAGAGCTTCAATATCGGCGTAAATCGATTTACGCTCACACTTAATACCTTTTTCACTTAAAAGTGCAATTAAATCGGTTGTTGAAAGAGGATGTTCTTCATCACTGTACTTTTCAAGAAGCCTGTATATAAACAAAGTTTTAAGCTTAGAATTTTGCATAGTACCCTCCTCTAATCATTTATACATTTATTATACTATAACTTATCTAATTTTTCAACTATAGTCCTAAATATAGGACAACAATCTTCACTTCCAGACTTACCACCTTCGCACATAACTGCAATTGTATACCTTGGTTTTTCATAAGGATAGAAGCCTACGAACCAAGTATTGAGTTGTTCTTTGCCGTCAACATAAACTCCACTTTGAGCAGTAGCCGTTTTGCCGGCAGTTTTTGATTTATACTGTGCATTGACACCGGTACCGAAGTCGACAACATTTTTCATATACGATTGCAATGTCTTAGCAGTATTATACGAGAATACTCTAACATCGTTAGATTTCTTGAGATTTAAAGTAGGATAATTATAATAACCACCGTTAGCAATTGCGCAAACAACGCTTGCAAAATGAGCAGGTGTATCGGTGAGCTTTCCCTGACCGAATCCAAGAAGCGCAAGTTGACCTTTTGACTTAAGCTCAAGCAAAGATGGAAAAGACGAAGCAGGAATCGTAAAAGTCTTGTCATACAAACTGTATGATGAATTAAAGCCAAGTTTAAGAGCAGTATTATAAATATTCTTTCTTCCAAGCTTTAAGGCTAAATTTACAAAATAGCAATTACATGAATTGGCAAGTGCCTCTTTAATTTTTTCCTTACCGTGTTTATGATTATTTTGACAATGAAATGTTGTATCACCAACGGTTATTTTACTTTTACAGGTAAATGACGGATTAGTATTGTTTTCTAATGCCGATATTGCAACTACTAATTTGAACACCGAACCGACGGCATACGGCGAAAACGAACGGTTAAGGTAATCATTGCCGATACTTACACAAGCTAATATTTGAGAAGTGTTGCAATCAAGAACAACAACCGAACCTTTATTAATTCTATCTGTTGAAGCTTCAACTATTTTTTGAATTTTCTCATCAATTGATATTTTTATTCCTTTTTTTGAATCATAATTTTTATCAATAAGCGTACCTTCATCACCGTCTAATACTTTTCCAAGCACATTTACGCTGTAATTTATTGAAAGAGAGCCTATTTTCCTGTCGGTATATTTTTCAAGTCCACCGTAGTTTTTATTAATCAAATGACGACAAAGCATATCATCACTGTTCTCATTAATCACTTCAACGAGTTTAATATATTTTGTATTTGCATACTTATCGGCAGTTAAGATTACAGGATAACCTTTTTTAAGTTCTTCTGTTATGGATTTAATTTTATCCTCGTTAAATACAAGTTTTAATTCGCTAAGTGCTTTTTCATTTGGTTTTACAATAGCGACAAGTGATTTGGAGTTATTATTAAGAGGCGTCATATTACGAGAGTAAATGTTAGTATAAAGATTTGAAATATCAAGAGTTATGCTGTTATATGAACTGTCGACTTTGTAAGTATCCGTAAAAATTATATAACCACATCTGCCGACTACACCGGACAACAAAATGCAAAATACAACTGCAAGTGAAATTATTCTTTTGGACATAAAAATCTTACCCCTTGTGTAGTTTTCACAAGAGGTAATATTTTTATTCAGTTCTTTGGCGACGGAAAATAGCGTCAGAGGAAACAGGAATGTCACATTTGAAGGAATAAGTATCGGTTGCTTTATTTGCAGCATTAACCTTTTCTTTGTCATCTTCGTTATATAAATCGTCAACAACAAGTTTATAAGGCTTCTTGTTAGGCTCGACCACTTCAAGCTCGTCACCTTCAAAAAATCTGTTACGCTGACTTACAATAAGCCTGCCGTCTTTGCATTCTTTAAAAAGTGCGCAAACATCCCAATTGCGAATATATCCACCGGTTTCGGTAACCTGACCGTTTTCAATCGGTCCGAAATTAAAGCCTGTTGTATATTCACGGTGACTCATCTTTTCCATTTCATCAAGAATCCATTGCGACACTTTGAAATCATCACTTGGATTTTTGAGATATTCGTCAATAGCGTTACGATAAGCGTAAGTTACAATAGCTGTGTAGTATTCACTCTTTGCCCTGCCCTCAATTTTAAATGAATCAACACCTGCATTAACAAGTTCAGGTATATGCTCAATCATACAAAGGTCACGAGAGTTGAAAATATAAGTGCCGTTCTTTTCCTCGTTAATCAGAAAATACTGACCCGGACGAGTTTCCTCAACAAGGTGATATTTCCATCTGCAAGGCTGTGCACAATCACCACGGTTAGCGTCACGGTGCGTCATATAATCGGATAAGATACATCTTCCGGAAAAACTCATACACATAGCGCCGTGAACAAACACTTCAATTTCCAAATCACTTGGTGTTTTATCTCTGATAACTTTAATTTCATCAAGAGATAATTCACGGGCAGTAACAATTCTTGAAGCACCCATTTCGTAAAGTGTATTTGCAGTTTGGTAATTTACAATACCTACCTGAGTTGACATATGAATATCAACATTCGGTGCATATTTTTTTGCCATTGCCATAACGCCAATATCGGCAATGATAAATGCATCTATACCGATTTGCTCGGCATATTTTAAAAATTCAGGTAACTTTTCTATTTCATCATTCCTCGGCAAAGTATTGCAGGTTAAATATACCTTTTTGCCGAGTGAATGAGCAAGTTCAACTGCATTTTTCAATTCGTCTGCACTGAAATTTGACGGATTTGTACGCATACCGAACATTTCACCTGCAAGGTATACTGCGTCGGCGCCGAATTTAAGCGCAAGTTTAAGTCTTTCAAAATCACCACAAGGTGAAAGTAATTCAATATTTCTCATTAGTTTACATTAAGATAAGGAGCATAAGTTGCTGCCTTTTGTTTAAATTCAGAATAAGTTTTTGCTGTGTACATATTGCCCTTAGTATCGTGGAAGAAGTAATAATAATCAACATCAGCCGGATAAAGAGCAGCTTCAATAGCATCAATACCGGGATTACAAATAGGGCTTGGAGGTAAGCCGACTACTGTAGATGAACCGGTTGTGCTGTAATACTGCATATAATAATCAGCAGTATGAGATGAGGTTGAATCAAGCGACGGAGCAACCTTGTTTGTAATATAGTCACCTGTTGAATCAACGCCTAAAAGTGGGAAGTTGGCAGTATCGTTTAAACGATTGTGAATAACTGCAGAAATAGTTTTCATTTGGTCTGTATTACCTGCTTCACACTGAATAATCGAAGCAATCTTGATAATATCGTCCATGGAATATCCCATTTCTTCTGCTCGTTTTCTGTACTTTTCTTTAATTTTTGTATCGCCGTTAGAAAGGAATTTCTTAATAACGGAGTTAGCAGTTTCACCGATATAGAAATCATAGGTATCAGGGAAAAGATAACCCTCAAGCCTGTAAGGAACTTGCTCATTTGCTTTAAGATTACTTACAAGTGAGTAAGAAAAGTCAACAGACTGGATAACCGATAAAAGCGCAGATTTGTCGCATACTTCATTGTCGGATAATTTTTGAACTATTTCAGGAACGGTATAACCTTCAGGAAAAGTTATTGTTACAGTTTCGGCAGTAGAGCTGTTACCCTGAAAAGCAACAAGCATACCTTCAAGACCCATTTTTCCGTTTAAGTAATATATTCCGGCATCATAGGTATAAGTTTTGCTTATATAACCGTTTTTTACATGAGGTCCGACCTGAGCTTTTCTGTAATTAGCGAAGAATTTACAAAAATTTTTACACTTTATCAAACCGTTGTCGGCAAGTATATCTACTGCATCATCAATGTTGTCAACAGCTTTGTCAAGACTTACGGTGACTGTTGATGTGGTTTTTGTAATACCTAAAATATCATTCATACAAAGAATTGCATAAATAGACAAAACCATTGAAACAGCAATTACAATTATAAAAAATATATATGTTGAAGCAACGCCTTTACCTTTTTTTCGAGGCTGTCTTTTTTTAACAGCAGTTGCTCCATTGCCACCTCTTTGACGAGTAGCGCTCACATTTTCAGGTGTTGTATGCTGTCTCTCTGCTTTAACATTAGTAAAATAAATATCATTGTTTTCGCTTGCAGTATCAACAGGATTTATTCCTGTTTCATTAAGCTTAAAATCATTGTTATCCATTTTAACCTCCTTACAAAATGGCTTTGATACCACTTTGAGTAACTATAAAATCAACTGCAATGTCGTAATCGTCATTAGGGATTTGAGTAATAAGAGTTTCGTCAAAAGTAACACCGACTGTTTTAAAGTTATAATTTTCCAAAAATCTGTCATAGTAACCTTTGCCGTATCCTAAACGATAACCTCTTTTATCAAACGCAATTGCAGGAACAATACAAATTGAATTTTCAAAATCATTACAGAGTTCACATTTTGAAATATCAGGTTCACGAACATTAAACGAACCGATTTTTATATCATCAAATGACTTTATGTAATAATATTGCATTTTTCCCATATTGTCAATACAAACAGGCAATGCAACTTTTTTATTATTTTCAAGCGCATTCATTATTGCGCCGTCAACACTTACTTCGTCATCAAGCGCAGCATAAAAAAGTATCGTATCACATTTTTTAATCAATTCAGAATTTATCAAAAAATCATTGATTTTTTTGTCTTTTTCGCTTTTATCTGCGACATTTTTGCGAATAAGCTTATATTTTTTGCGAAGTTCTTTTTTTATCTGCATTGAATAGTTTCCCTAATTTTATCAGAAAGTTCCTTGCCACCGAGCGCCTTTACAATTTCAAGACCAAAATCAACGGCAACACCTGCACCTCTTGCAGTGATATATTTACCATCAGTCACAACATAATTCTTTGAGATTTGTGCACCTGACAAAGCATCTTCAAAACCCGGAAAACAAATTGCTTCTTTTCCTTTTAAAAGACCTTTGTGGCCTAAAATAGACGGTGCTGCACAAATGGCACAAATATATTTGTTATTTTCAGCACAGTAATCAATTGAAGCTTGAATGGTTTTGTCAGCCTCAAGATTAAGTGTACCCGGCATACCACCCGGAAGAACTATTGCATCGGCGTCATTTATATTGAGTTCATCGGTCGTAATATCAGCGCAAACCTCAATATTATGAGAAGTGGTTACAGTTTTACCTGTAACACCTACAGTTTTAACATCTATCTTTGCTCTTCTGAGCATATCAACAGGAGCAAGTGCTTCTATAGTTTCAAAACCGTTTGCTAAAAAAACATATACCATAATTAATCTCCTAAATTTTATATGCGAGTATAATCGGCTTTTCTAATTGACAGCCTTCAAATAAATATTCATTTATGTCGTCGCTTTCATCAAAGATGATTTTGTCAACATCAAATTCTTTTTCAAAACCTCTTTTTTTATAAAAACAAACGAGTTTATCGTCGGCAGGAATTAAGCAAACATTTTTAAAATTGGATTTACAGTAATCCAAAAGTTTGCTCATAGCGCCACTGCCTCTGTACTTTTTATAAGTGCATGCAGCATAAATATATTTAGAATTTGAATTATCAAGTTTACAATCAACTAAAAACAGCATCGATAAAAGCTCTTCATCATCAAAACAGCCTATACATTTCATATTTTTACAGTTATTAAGAAAAAATACAATATCTTCCTCACTGTCGCCGAAAGCTTCCGTCCACAAAGGTATAATTAGATTTTTATCATTAAACTCTTTAATCATAAAACATTATCCTTTATAAACTGCAATGCACTTTTGAAGGAATATTTCAGGGCAATATGACTGCTTGGCTTTTCTGAGTCCTTCCAAACCTAAGTCCTCTTCCCTGTTAACATATTTATAATTCATAAGGCAGTTTTTAGTAAATTCCTGATTGATGACAGGATATGCGCCCTGAATTTCCGGTGGAGCCTTTTCAAAATGAGTAACAAATGTTTCATCACTTATAGGCTCACCGAAAGTATAGGCTATAGCTTCGCCGTCTATTCTGATAAGTCCACCTACAAATCCTAACTTATCATAGTTTTCAAAAGCTTTAAGCACAGCTTCAAATTCAAACGAAATGTCGCTGTCATCGTTATGCGTACTAATCCATTTAGCGTGTAAATCAATACAGTCGTTAATATTGTCTTTATTGATAATTTCAAAAGACCAATTAGGGTTATTACGCTTAAAGTTAGTTATATGATTGCGCTTGCCGTGATATTTCTTACCCTTAAGTTCAGCCATTTTTTCAACAGAATAAATGTAATCGCCGTAACCTTCATCATATTGAAAATCAAATTCATTCGGAAAATATTCGTTAAGCATTTCAATATACGATTGTGTAACACCGTAAAAACGAAGTTTTAGACCAAGCTCCTTCGTATGCTCAATAACGGCATTTACAGCATCTTTGAAGTCACCTTCACCTACTGGGATACCGAAATTAGTTTCGTCACCCTTGCCCCAACTGCAAATAAAGAAATCTTTATATTTACAAATTTTAGTAGTGTATTCTGTACTCCAAACAAACATATTGCCGAATGTATAATCACAATTCATTGTTTTTAAATGTTTAAAACATTCATCTACCCACAATTTGTCTTCAATTTGCGGAGTTTTAAATTCTAACATATCAGTTAAATTTCCTTTTTAATAAAGCTTAATATAGTATTATGTATTTCTTCAATAGGAAGTGGATTTTCACCGTCCGAGCAAGGAATAACTGCCCAGCCCTGCTTTCTTGCAGTATATAACGCCGATTTTCTGCAATTGTTTAAAAAGTCAACATTTGCTTCATGAACATCCTTTTTGCCCTCATCGCCGTTATATCTTGAGGTCATAAGCTTTTGCGATACTTCAACGGGCATATCAAGGAAAATAACCAAATCCGGCTTAGGAATACCGATTTTGTTATATTCAAAATCAGCAGACCAATCAAGATATTCATCCCATTTTGATTCGTCGATTTTTTCCATTTGATAAATTGAATTTGAAGTAGCATATCTGTCAGCAAGAATCAAAGTTCCTGCTTCATAATCTTTGCCCCAATCAAGCTTATATGATGCGAAACGGTCCACAGCGTAAAAGGCACCTGCAGCGTAGGCGTTAACATCATCTGCATTTTTACCAAACTCACCGTTTAAATACATTTTTACAAGGGTACTCGATTTACTGTCATAGTCAGGAAGCTTAATTTTTTTAAAATCAATATTTTTACTTTCAAAATATTTTTCCAAAAGTGCAGTTTGAGTTGACTTTCCGCAGCCGTCAAGACCCTCAATTATTATAAGTTTACCCATTTTTCTTTTTAACCTTTTTCTTGTTGCCTTTTTCGTCAACAATATATGTATGTTCAAGATTGCCGACAAGACTTTCTTTGACAGCAGCAATATACTCCTGCCTAAGTTTAGCCTGTTCAGCCTTTTCTTCTTCCGTTAAGCCTACCGACTGCATTTTATGAGCCAAGGCATTGATTCTGTCAATTTTTTCTTCACTTATCATTGATCTAAAAAGTCCTTTAATTTTTTACTTCTGCTTGGGTGACGAAGCTTTCTGAGTGCTTTAGCTTCAATCTGCCTGATTCTTTCTCTTGTTACATTAAATTCTTTTCCGACTTCTTCAAGAGTCTTAGGATTGCCGTCATCAAGACCGAATCTGAGTGAAAGTACCTTTTCTTCTCTCGGAGTAAGAGTCTTAAGAACATCTGCAAGTTGTTCCTTCAAAAGGCTCATTGAAGCTGCGTCGGCAGGAGCAAGAGCGTCGTCATCAGGGATAAAGTCACCGAGATGAGAATCTTCCTCTTCACCGATAGGTGTTTCAAGAGAAACAGGTTCCTGAGCAACTCTTAAAATTTCACGAACCTTATCTACAGGCATTTCAAGAAATTCTGCAATTTCGTCAGGAGTCGGTTCTCTGCCGTTTTGATGGAGAAGTTGGCTGTTAGCCTTTTTAACTTTATTAATAGTTTCAACCATATGAACAGGGATTCTTATAGTCCTTGCTTGGTCGGCAATTGCACGGGTGATAGCCTGCCTAATCCACCAAGTAGCATAAGTTGAAAATTTAAAGCCCTTGGTATAATCAAACTTATCAACTGCTTTTATAAGACCGAGGTTACCTTCCTGAATAAGGTCAAGAAATTGCATACCCCTGCCCACATATCTTTTTGCAATACTTACAACAAGACGAAGGTTAGCTTCTGCAAGACGCTTTTTTGCTTCCTGGTCGTTTTCGGAAATTCTGATAGCAAGTTCAATTTCTTCTTCCGGAGTAAGAAGAGGTACACGACCGATTTCCTTAAGATAAACCTTAACAGGGTCGTCCATAGCAGCGCTGTCGTTTACTGCAACGGTTTCGGCAGCGTCGGTTTCCTTAGGTAAGTCAACTTCAAGGTTGATTCCGTCAAGAGCTTCGGCTGAAAAGTCATCAATAATATTGATATTTGCAGCGTCGATTTGCTCATTAAGTTTTTCAAGCTCGTCAACATCAAGGTCAAGTTCAACAATGATAGTATCAATATCCTGAGTTGAAAGATGACCCGTTTGCTTACCTTTTTCAATAAGCTTTTTAAACGCTGCGTTTTTCTTATCCTCGCTCGCTGTTTGAGCCGGTGTAAGATTAATTTCTTTCATAAATAAATATCCTCCACTTTATGTTTTCCTATATCATTTGTTTATTTTACTAAACAAATTTCTAAACTCATCTTCGCTCATATTAGAAGGTGACGATGAATTTTTCTTTTCAAATTCTTGATTAATTATTTTAATACAGTCCTTAAATTCTTCCTTGGCGTCGGCACTGTCAACATTAGTATTCATAAGTCGTGAAAGCTTTGAATATTCCGTGTCGCTGAAATTTTCACCGAGTGCCATTAAATCAAAATCAAGGCCGTCTTTTATTCTGCCCATAATAACATTATAAGCTTTTTTTACAAAACCATCCGATAAACGGTTTTCGTCAAATTCATTGCAAAGCTTACTGCAATCCGGATAATAAATCAAAAGGGTTAAAAGCCTGTTTTCAGCCTTAGACTGCCTTGTTGATATGCCTGTATCGTATGACTGCTTAGCTGCATTCTTAGTATAATCATTTACTATAGCTTTATATTTGCTGTTTCTTTCACGATTGAGTCTACGCTTATTTATTGCCGAAAGCTGAAGCTTTAAGCTTGATTTTTCAATTGAAAGTTCGTTAGATATTCGTGTTAAATATAAATCCTGCTCAACAGGTTGAAGATTCGCAAGAACTTTAAGTGCGTCATTTACAAAATCAATTTTCCCTTGAGTTGTTGATATGTCATATCTGTCCCTGATTTCAAGAAGAGAAAACTCAGTGTCATTTGAAGCACCCTCAAGCATTCCTTTAAACTTGTCCCTGCCGAGTTTTTTTATAATCTCATCAGGGTCCTTACCACCTGTAAACTTAGGTACTTTAATTTTTACATCTGTCATTTTAAACAAATTCATTGCTTTATGAACTGCCTTTTGACCTGCTTCGTCGGCGTCATAAGCTAAAATAACCTCATTTGCATAACGGCTTATAAGTCTGACTTGTTCATTAGTCAAAGCAGTACCACAACCTGCAACGGCATTTGTAAACCCTGCTTGGTGCATTGATATTACATCCATATATCCTTCGCAAAGAATCAGTGTGTCTTTGCCACTGTCCTTTGCCAAGTTAAGTGCAAAAAGTTCATTAGTCTTTTTATAAACAAGTGTATCGGAAGTATTTACATATTTAGGCTTACTGTCGTCAAGTACTCTGCCACCGAATGCAATTACATTACCTCTTACATCAATAATCGGAGTCATAACTCGATTTTTAAAAGTATCATAATAATTATTATTTCTGCCTACTTTGACGACACCGGCGTCAACCATTTCGCCTATACCGTAGCCGAGTGACTTTAAATGCTTTAAAAGTGAGTCCCAACTGTCAGGAGCGTAACCTAAACCGAATTTTGTAATAGTTTTTTTAGTCAAGCCACGATTAAGAAAATATTCTAAACCTTTGGCACCCTGTGGACTCATCATATAAGAATGGAAAAATTTTGCCGATTCTCTGTTAATCTCCAAAATTCGCCTTCTCTTTTTTGATATACTGTCATCAAAACCATCTTGCGGCATTTGCATACCGGCACGCTGAGCCAAAAGTTTAACTGCGTCAATATAGTCAAGATTTTCAATCTTTCTTATAAATCCGATAGCATCACCACCGGCGCCACAACCGAAACAATAAAACGATTGAGTATCGTTATATACGGTAAAAGACGGTGTTTTTTCATTATGAAAAGGACAAAGACCTACCGAAGTATTACCTCTTTTTTTTAATGTAACATAAGTTGAAATAATATCTTCAATATCGGTTTTAAATTTTAATTCCTGCAAAAAATTTTCATTAAGTGCCATATTATTTCAACTCCTTTATCTAAAAAATTAATCGTACCAAAACATAGGTACAAAAAGTTTATTAAAAATCTTCAATGCGTATGTATCGCTCATACCTGCAATATAATCGCAAACTGCTCTTTCGTTACCGTCTTCGTCTGCAATTTTTATATATTCCTCCGGCATTTCGTCAATATGCTTTATGTAGTAATTGTAAATATTAATAAGCATATCAACAGCCTTTTTTTCTTCGCTTTTACAAACAGGATTTGTATAAACAGCCGTAAACATAAAGTCGTGCAAGTCCATAAAACCTACATAACAGTCTTCGCTCATTCTGATTTTATCATCACTGTTTTTAATAACATCAATAACCATATTATTGATTCGTTCGCTTTTAGTCATACCGAGTTGCATTCTCAAGCTTAACGGTATATCCTCCTCAACAAGAACACCTGCTCTTTGCGCATCGTCAATATCATGGTTAATGTAAGCGATTTTATCAGCAATACGAATTATTTGACCTTCAAGCGTATACGCTTCTTCACCCTTTGTATGGCAGAGAATACCGTTTTTTACTTCATCGGTAAGGTTAAGTCCTTTGCCACCTTTTTCAATTTTTTCAACAACTCTCACGCTCTGTTCGTAGTGTCGAAATCCGTTTTCGCAAAGTTGATTAAGTGCACGCTCACCAGCATGACCGAAAGGCGTATGACCCAAATCGTGACCGAGCGCAATTGCTTCAGTCAAATCTTCATTAAGCCTCAATGCCCTTGCAATTGTTCTCGCAATTTGAGCAACTTCAAGAGTATGAGTAAGCCTTGTGCGATAATGGTCGCCACTCGGTGCTAAAAAAACCTGAGTCTTATGCTTAAGTCTTCGAAATGCCTGACAGTGAACTATTCTGTCACGGTCACGCTGAAAACAAGTTCTTACACTGCATTCACTTTCAGGTCTGACTCTGCCACGAGAATTGACAGCCAAGCAGGCTTTGTCACAAAGTATCTTTTTTTCGTTTTCCTGTGCCAAAATACGAATTGAATCGTCCAAAAAACTCATCCTTTCAATTAATATATACTCATTATATCTTAAAATTCCTTTTATTTTGCTAATAAATTTTAAACATTGACTTAAAGTTGAAATAAATATATTATATGTATGGGTGATGTAATGATTTATGTTGTAATTTTGATACTCATTATAATGTTTTTGGCATTTTGTTATTACGAGAACAACAAACTTGATTTGACTAAATACGATATTGAAAGTGAAAATGCAGTAAAAGACTTTAAAATTGTTCATCTTTCCGATTTTCATTCAAAGCCGTTTAAAGAAGTTTTGAAAAAAGCAAAAGAACAAAACCCTGACATTATATGTATAACGGGTGATTATATAAACGACAAATGCAAAAATAAGAAAAAAATGCTTGAATACGGCAAAGAGCTTGTTAAAATTGCACCCGTTTACTATATAACCGGCAATCACGAAAGAAGGCTTGCAAACTTCGACGAACTTATGCTTGAGCTTAAAGATATAGGATTCAATGTACTTTTAAACGGATATGCTCAAAATGAGTATTGCGAAATATTGGGTCTTGACGAAAATCAAGCCGATTTTTCAGATTACAAAGCACGAAAAAACGGAACATTTGTCTATAAGGATATGAGTCCGTATTTCAAAAAGCTAAATGAATATAATGGATTTAAAATAGTATTAAGCCATTTTCCTGAAAATTTTGAAGGTATTAAAGAACTTAACTATTCACAGTACGACTTCGACCTCCAATTATCGGGTCATGCGCACGGTGGTCAATGGATAATGCCGTTTGTCGGTCCACTGTTCTCACCGGGTCAAGGTGTACTTCCCAAATACGCACGAGGCACATTTGGCAACAGACCAAAGCTAATAATCAGCCGTGGACTCGGTAATTCGGAATTTCCCCTAAGGCTGTTTAATCATCCTGAAATAGTAATAATTAATATTAATAAAAAAGATTAAGAGAGCATTTTTTATGTTCTCTTTTTTTAACGACAAAAAAACAAGGCAATGCTGTGGGAACATTGCCTTGCCATAATGTGGATGGAGTATTTTTAAAAGCAGACAGAGAAATGAAAAAAGTATTTTATGAATTGAATGAGGAGAAACTCTGACTCCTAAAACTGCTTTCCACTTTATTAACCAAATATTCTTGTCATTTGTTGTCATAATCATACAATGCATAGGTGAATTATGCATTAATTAATTGTGAACGTTTTGTTAACATTTTTGTTTAACTTTCACTGACTTTTATAACTTTTTCATAAGTTCGTCGTGCATTTTTGGTTGATTATCACGAACTTTTTTAGCCGGGATAAATGCAAAGAACATAATTACTGCTGCACCGAGGAAAAGCTCCATAGGATAAACAATATTGTCAGAATTTGTTACGCCCTTGTTTGAAACATTAATAATTATTTGTGCAACTACAGGTCCTATAATCATAGGAACAAGAACATACATTACCATTCTGCAACCTTGGAACAAGCCTTCCTTGCCGTTAGGAATGTAATCACGGTATGAAGCAGTAAAAAGTCCTGCCATAACAAGGCTTACGCCTATTACAAGTATACCACCGATAATCAAAATTATAAGTTCTGCCGTTTCGTTTTTATCAACAAAGAATTTTGCAAACCAAATAACAATACAGCCAACTATTCCGGCAATTATTGTCGGATAATAAAAATGCTTTTTACCATGTTTATCCATAGCTGATGACACTATAACAGAACCTACTGCTGCAACAACCATAATAATGCCGACCGGAATAATATAATTTTTAATCTTAAGCGTGCCTTCTACGATATTAAAAAGATAGTTAACATATACCTGATATGCAATCGCAGAAACCATATTACCTGCAAGGCAAACATAAAGCATTTTATTTTCTTTAATTACTTTAGGTTGAAGTGAATATGTAAAATCAGACCAAAATGTATTATTTTTATTCGGTACTATTCCCTCTTTATCTTTCATAATAAAAAGACCCAAAAGTCCACCTACAGTAGGGATAATACCTAAAATTAAGAAAAACTTTTTCCAATCGTCTGTAGTGGCACTTTCGTTTGTAAGCGAGTCAAAGCCACCGAAAACTACAGCAAGAGCGACAAGTGGCATAATTGCCAAAACGGTATCTACCCTTGCTCTGTTAGCAGTATTTGATATATCTGTTATCCAAGTATTAAACGAAGCGTCGTTACTGATTGAGCCGATAATTGACATTACACAGTCCATAACAACTACAAGTATTACCATAGGTAAAACCTTGTCCTCGCTCGGTTTCATAGGTACAAGGGCAAACATCATAATAGTAAAGCCCCATATAACATATCCCCAACAGATAAACAGTTTCCTCTTACCTGCTCTGTCACATAGTGCCCCACCGATTAAAGTTGACAGCGTTGCAAAAATCGCAGAAAAAGCAACCATAAGAGTAGTTGCGTAAGGTGCTCTTGTAATTTCATTTTGCATAAATCGAGAAAAATACATATTTTCAACGACCCACGCAATTTGACCTATCAAACCAAATAAGATAATTGACGACCAAACTTTAGCGCCAAGTGCACCGGCTTTGTTCTTATTGCTCATATAAATTCCCCCTTAAAAAGCAATAATTATCCGAATTTATTATATCACATAAATTTCTTCTTTACAATAAAAAATACCGAGGAAATATCCTCGGTATAAAAAATTATGTTTATCTGCCTTTGGCAAATGAACGAACCTTAAATTCTGCACCGGTCGACTCGCATACTTTTCTCGATTTTTCAATATCTTCTTTTGATATTACATCGACAACGGTCATTCTTACCTTAGGGCAATCGGCTACACATTCCTTCGTAAATTTAAGCATAGCGTCAAATGCCTTGCCTTTAAAGCAGTTACGGGTAATTTTATCATATTTTTCACTGTCAGGTTCATTAAGTGAAACTGAAATGTAATCAAAAATACTTGATAACTCTTTAGCCGTCGGCTTACCGTTAATTAAATCCGAAAGACCGTTTGTATTAAGTCGAAGATTAATATTAGGATTAATTTCTTTTAAATACTTTGCAGATTTAATAAGGTTATCATATGCATTTGTCGGCTCACCGTAGCCACAAAATACAGCCTTATCGACACTTCGAAAATCATAATCATCAATTGCTTTTTTAATCTCTTCAAATGTAGGTTCTTTATCAAACCAAAGTTCCTTTGCATCACCGTATGCATCACTTTTTGAACGAATGCAAAAAGCACAATTGCAAGGGCATTTATTAGTTATATTAAGATAAACGCAACCTTCTAATGTATATACTATATCTGCCATAATATCACTTTCTTACTTCATATTATTTATAAACAATTTCTTTTTAAGCTTAGCAGCGTCAAATGCAGCTGCGATGATTATAAAAATAAGTGCACTGCCTACAGCTTGAACGATATTCATCGGAATATCGGCAACGGCATAAGCCTTATTAATAATGCAATCACCTATAAAATAGCCAAGCACTGTAATAATGCCACTTGGTATTGTAAGACAAATTGTAAGTGGTGTCAATATTTTTTCACTCTTTTTATTAACTAAGACAAAAGGAAGCGCAATAAGCATTTTTACAATAATGCTTACAGGCGCATACACTGCATAGCCTGATGACAAATCGGCTATAGCAGCACCGATAGCCGAAGCAAGAAGTGCCCAAGGACCACCGAGAGTAGAAGCGACAATGTAAATCATTGCATCACCGAAATGAAGATAACCCATACCACCCGGAACAGGCATTTGAACAAATCTTGTAAGTACAAAAATCATTGCTGCAAAAACTGCTGCATATACCATTTTTAAAACCTTTTTATTCATATGAAATCAACTCCTTCAAAGTTTTTTCAAAAGCAATACCGTCGTTACCGTCTGAAACTTGGGTTACTTTAATTGTATCGGTAATAAACTTGCCTGCCGTTTTGGCTGAATCTACAAGGCTTTTACCGTTCAAAAGTGAACCGGTTAAAACAGATGCGAACACATCGCCTGTTCCGCTGAAATATCCACCGACCTTTTTACAAGTCACCTTGTCAAAAACGCCGTTATCAAAAATTATATTTGATATATTATCATTTTCCTTATAACCTGTAACTACTATGCGATTAATGCCCTTATCATAAAGCTTCAAACAGCTTTCTTTAATATTTTCATAATCATTAATAAAGGCATCATCAAATACTCTGCTGTCGTCTTTGTTAGCAAGAATTGCAAGCTCGGTTGTATTAGGTGTAATTACATCAGCTTTAAAACAAAATTCTCTGATAACATCGCACATACTCATATCGTACCCATCATAAAGTGCACCGTTATCAGCCATAACCGGGTCAGCCACAACTAATGTATTATCGTTTTTAAACTCATCAATAAAATTGCTTATAATATCTAACTGTTTTTTATCTGTCACAAATCCTGTCAAAATACCGTCAAATGAAGCGCTGAGTTTTTTCCATTCATTTATAAACGGTTTCATAGTGTCGGTAAGTGAAAAAGATTCAAAGCTTTCATATGCAGTTTGGTTAGATAATACTGCTGTTAACAAAGGGTGAACTTCAACGCCCATAGCCGACATAATGGGAATTGCAGCAGTTAAAGAGCATTTGCCAAAACCTGACAAATCATTAATAACAGCACATTTTTTCATATTATCACCTAATCTCTTGATTATCTTTAACTTATATTATATAATAAAACTGTAATTAATTAAAGACACAATTTCAACTGAATTTAGGTATACAGTTATGAAAAAATACAGCAAATTATATAACGACATAAAAAATCAAATAGAAACGGGTCAGCTTACACACGGTGACAAAATACCATCTGTAAGAGATGCTTCGCACATATATAATGTTTCAACAACCACTGTTCAAAACGCATATTTTGAACTTTGCGCCGACGGTTATATTGTTTCAAAAGAAAAAAGCGGTTATTTCGTTTCAATCATTAACAAAAACAGCAATACAAATCCTGAAGAAGAAAACAATGTTAAAATCAAATATAATCTCAGTGGCGAGTCTGCTGACCCTGAAAGCTTTGACTTGTCGCTTTGGCAAAGGTATATCAAAAATGCACTCAGGCAAAAAGAAAGGCTTCTCACCTACAGTCAGCCACAAGGTGAATATGATTTAAGATGCGCCATATCGAAATACATAAGGGAGAAAAGAAATGTAACAGCGTCACCTGATCGAATTGTAATCGGTGCCGGTGTAGGTGTATTGCTTCAAATACTCACTTCCCTATTTGAAAAAGATAAAACAGTTTCATTTCCGAACAAAAGTTTTGTGCAAGGCATCGGTATATTTCAAGACAGTGGATTTGAAGTTCACACAAGATACAAAGATGCAGACATAATTTATGTATCGCCTTCCCATATGACTCGCTGGGGAGATGTAATGAAAAACAAAAGAAGGCTTGAACTTGTTGAATATTCATTTGAGCATAATTCCGTTGTAATTGAAGATGATTACGAAAACGATTTTATGTACAATGTTAAGCCGACACCTGCACTTTTCACTTTAGGTCACGGCAATATTGTATATATAGGCTCATTTTCGGCAATGCTTTTGCCGGGTATTCGCATCAGTTTTATGGTTTTAAACGAAGAACTTGCAAATCTTTATAAGAAAAACATTTCAAAATTTGCGCAAACGGCAAGTAAAACCGAGCAAATAGCGCTTTGCCAGTATATAAGAGACGGTCACATTAATTCACAAACAAGAAAAATCAGAAGACTTTATTCAAGCAAAACAAAAGAATTTTATAATATGCTGAAAAAGGAATTTCCGACCTGTGATATATCTATAGGTGAAAATACCCTTCAAGTAATAATGACGATTAAATTTGACAAAAATCCTGATTTATTTGAGCAAAAAGGTATTTCACTTTTTGTAGAAAAATATGAAAAAGGACTTATTACACTTGTTCTTTCGCCGTCAGGTATACCTCAAAGCAAGCTTAAGGAATGTGTAAAAGAGTTAAAGAATATACTTGATTAGTTGTCAATTTAATTTAGAACAATTATTCGAGTAGTACGATTATAGGTACTATCATCTTTCCTTCTATTGAATATAAATTTATTTTTGGTAAAATGAAGATGTAATCAATCGAAGGAGGTTTTTCAATATGAAAAATTCAGTAAAAAAATTATTCAAAGGCTTATTAATCGTTACAGTTACTCTTCTTTCAGGCTTTGGAATTACAGCTATATCATTCAACCTTTTCGGCACTCTCACATCAAATGAAATGAAATTATTTTTTGCAATTGATGTAATCGTCTTATTCACAGTCGGAACAGTCTTTTTTCTTATTGACGAGTCAAACAAAAAGAAAAAAAGAAGAAAAGAGCAATTTGAAAAAAGGCACGCACAAAGAGTAGAAAAATATTTCAGAGAATATAACGGAATCGATATGGTAAAAGTAGTTGCAAGTTCAAACAATAATGCTGCTTAATTATTGAAAAAAACGAATAATATGATAAAATGCACTTAAAGACAAATCTTTGAGTGCATTATTTTTTTGGAGTAAAATATGGATAAGAATAAATACAATAATTTTATTGGTAACAAAAGAAGCAAGATTGATGATGAATTTTGGAATAAGTATATTGAACTGGTAAGAAAAGAAATGATACCGTATCAGCTAAAAGCACTTAATGACGAAATTGACAGTGCTCCTAAAAGCCACTGCCTTGAAAATTTCAGAAAAGCAAGTAAAGTCGTTCAAAAAATCAATAACGGAGAAAAAGTAAAAACTTACCCTGTCGACAAATGGGAATACAAAGAAAACGAATGTGACAATAAATCGTTTTTAGGTTGGTGTTTTCAAGACTCGGACATATATAAATGGATTGAAGCTGTCGCCTACTCACTTTCAAACAAACCTGACGAAGAACTTGAAAGAGAATGTGACGAAATTATTGGTTTAATCTGCTCTGCTCAGCTTGAAAACGGTTATCTTGATACACTTTATATTATCAATGACCCTTCGCAAATATTCACTAATTTAAAGGACAGGCACGAATTATATTGTTTCGGTCATCTTACCGAAGCAGCAGTAGCATACTACAATTCAACAGGCAAAGATAAGTTGTTGAATACAGCAATAAAATTTGCAGATTTGATTTGTGACACATTTAATGATAATAACAAAAAAGGTTATCCGGGTCACGAAATTGCAGAGCTTGCTTTGGTTAAACTTTATAAAATTACAAATAATAAAAAATATCTTAACTGTGCCGATTTTTTCACAAAACAAAGAGGTACTAAACCATATTATTTTGATAAAGAACGAAATTATGAAAGAAACGATAACAGTTTAGATTATGAATACAATCAGGCTCATTTACCTGTATACGAGCAAAATGAAGCAGTCGGTCACGCTGTAAGAGGCGTTTATTTGTATTCAGGTATGGCTGATGTTGCAAAAGAAAACAATGATGAAAAACTCTATGCTGCATGCAAAAATATTTGGAACAATATTGAGCAAAAGAAAATGTATATAACCGGTGGTATCGGTTCCACTTCAATCGGTGAAGCGTTCAGTTATAACTACGATTTACCGAACGACTTGGCATATAATGAAACCTGTGCGTCAATAGGTCTAATGTTTTTTGCTAAAAGAATGCTTCAAATCGAGCCAAACGGCAATTACGCAGACACAATGGAAAGAGCCCTTTATAACACAGTTTTAAGTGGTATGAGTAAGGACGGAAAATCTTTCTTTTATGTTAATCCACTTGAAGTATTGCCTGAAGCATCGCAAAAGGATGAAAGGAAGAAGCATATCAAACCGACAAGGCAAAAATGGTTTGGCTGTGCTTGTTGCCCTCCTAATTTAGCAAGGCTTATTTCATCACTTAGCGAATACTGCTACAGCGAAAATGAAGAAAATATTTTCATTCATTTATTCATCAGTGGAAATATAACTACAAACAAAGCAGATATTATTACAAAATCAAATTATATTAATAACGGAAAAGTCAATTTCGACATAAAAATCAAAAAGCCTTTTACTTTTGCAATAAGAATACCAAGCTGGTGTACTGATTTTAAACTCAGCGATGATTATAATATTATTAACGGTTATGCTTATATTAATATTAAATCAGATACAAAATTAACTATAGATTTTGAAATCTTACCAAAACTTATCACCTGTTCAAACAAGGTTCGAGAAAATATAGGCAAAGTTGCCGTAATGCGTGGTCCTATAGTATATTGCTTAGAAGAAGTTGACAACGGCAAAAATCTTCAACTTATTTCAATAAGTTCTAAACCCAACTTTAAAATGAATAATGACTTAACAATAACAGCAGACGGTTTCAGAGAAAAGGAAGATACACCACTTTATTTTGAATACAAAGAGAAAGAATACAATAAATGCAAAATTCACCTCATCCCCTATCATACATGGGGCAACCGAGGTGAAAACGAAATGTGCGTTTATTTGAGAATTAAAGAGTGAGAAAATGGAGAAAAAGAAGTACAAAAATAAATACGACAAGCTTGCAAATGCACCTGTTAAAAGCTTAATATCTTCCCTTGCAATACCGACTATTTTGTCAATGCTTGTGTCGGCAGTTTACAATATGGCTGACAGCTTTTTTATCGGCAAAATAAATACACAAGGTGTAGCTTCAATCGGAATTGTATTTTCAATAATGACACTGCTTCAGGCAATCGGATTTTTCCTCGGAAACGGCAGTGGCATTATGATGAGTACATTACTTGGTGAAAAGAAAAAAGAAGATGCACAAATTTACGCAAATGTAGCATTTTTTACAGTGATTTTTGTAGGAGTGATATTAGCCACAGTAGGCTTATTCTTTTCAAACAGCATTGCACTACTGCTCGGTGCTACTGAAACAACTTTATCTTATGCCTCAACTTATTTAAAATATATCTTGCTTGGCTCACCTTTTATACTTGGTTCATTCGTGCTTAATAATCAACTGAGGTATCAAGGCAGTGCACTTTATTCAATGATAGGAATAATCACAGGAAGTATAATAAATATTGCTCTTGACCCATTATTCATTTTCACATTTAAACTTGAAGTAGCCGGTGCTGCACTTGCAACAGTAATAGGTCAAATAATCAGCTTTTTTATGCTCTACTTCGGAACTTTTAAAAACGATAATATAAGGCTCGGTATTAAACGATTTAAGCCAAGTACTAAAATATACTTAACCATATTCAAAAACGGCTTACCGTCCCTTGCAAGGCAAGGTATAGGAACTGTTGCAAACATAGCAATGAACTTTGCTTGTGCGCCGTTCGGCGACGCTGTTATTGCCGGTATGAGCGTATATAACAGAGTAATGTTTCTCGGTATGGCAGTTGTAATCGGCTACGGTCAAGGTTATCAGCCTGTTTGCAGTTTTAACTTCGGTGCAAAAAATTATAAAAGAGTTTATGACGGCTATAAATTTTTAGCTGTTGTTACTACTATTATAATTACTTTATTTTCAATTATCAGTTTCATTTTTGCACCACAGCTTATATCAGTATTTAGAAATGATAGCGAAGTAATTAAAATAGGTGCTATGGCACTTCGTTATCAAAGCTTTGCAATGCTTGTAACCGGATTTTGTACAGCGTCAAATATGCTGATGCAGTCGCTAAGAATATCGGGCAAAGCAACAATTATGGCACTTGCAAGGCAAGGTATATTCTATATTCCTGCAATTCTTCTTTTACCGAGAATGTTTGAACTAACAGGTATTGCCCTCGCCCAACCTGTCGCCGATATTCTGTCATTTGTTCTGACTGTATTTTTAGTAATACCAACACTTAAAGAGCTAAAAGTTAAATCAAAAAGCAATGCTTGACACAAAAAACTTATTGTGTTAGGATAAATTAAATAATTACTGAAAGGATTAAGCTATGTTTACAAAAAATTTAGAACTCAACAGAATGTATAGATCTATGCGCAGTGCGTATGGATTTAATTTGCTGTGTTCATTTTCGGAATATCATAGTTAACAACTATCATTATTAACCCGTTGGTGAACATATCATCAACGGGTTATTTTTTATTTAGGAGAGAAGAATATGAAATTAGTATTTTTATTTGGAGACGCAGCAGTAGGTAAAATGACTGTTGGTCAAGAACTTACAAAAATAACAGATTTGCGATTATTTCATAATCATATGAGTATTGAACCAGTTCTCGAAGTTTTTGGTGAATTTAATGAAACTGTTATAAAAGAATTTCGTGAGTCAGTGTTTAAAGAATTTGCAAAGTCAAACAAATACGGCTTAATTTTTACTTTTATGTGGGCATTTGATTGCAAAGAAGATTGGGAAAATACGGAGCATATAAAAAATATATTTAAACCATACGGCACAGATTTTTACTATGTTGAGCTTGTTGCTCCTCAAGAAATAAGGCTTGAAAGAAACAAAACAGAAAACAGGTTAAATAATAAATCTTCAAAAAGAAATATTGAATTTTCCGATAAATTGCTTATTAATGATGATAATACACACCGTATGACAAGCTATGAAGATGAAATACCTTTTGATAACTATATAAAAATAGATAACTCTAATCTGTCAGCAAAAGATACTGCACAAATGATCAAAAAGAAATTCAATTTATAGAGAGGAATAAATTATGCAAATCAGATTAATGACAATTAATGATTATGAAGATGTATACAAGCTATGGTTATCTTGCAAAGGTATGGGATTAAACAGTTTAGATGACAGTAAAGACGGCATTGAAAAGTTTTTAAAAAGAAACCCTGAAACCTGTTTTGCAGCAATTGAAGAAAACAAAATAGTCGGCTCAATTTTGGCAGGAAACGACGGTAGACGAGGTTACATTTATCACACTGCAGTAAGCCCTAATCATCAAAGAAAAGGGATAGGCAAAAAATTAGTTGAAAGCGCAATTAATGCACTCAAAGAACAAAATATAAACAAAGTCGCTTTAGTAGTATTTGAGAAAAATACTACAGGTAATGAATTTTGGAAAAGAATAGGATTTGTTGAAAGAAACGATTTAGTTTATAGAAATAAAAATATAAATGAATTTGAGCGAATCGATACATAAATTATAAGGCGAACACAGTTCGCCCCTACGGTAATTTTTCTAATTTAGATAGTCTAAAATGATAAGAGTTTCGTAGGGGCGACCAGTGGTCGCCTTTAAACATAAAATAAATTTTATATCCACTTTTTCTTTTTAAACAAATACAGCAAGAAGATTACAATTAAAAAGCAAACGACTATAATCGAGCCGTAGCCGTATCGCCACGAAAGTTCCGGCATATCCTTAAAGTTCATACCATACCAACCGGTTATAAGATTAAGTGGCAAAAATACGGTTGTAACTACAGTAAATACTTTCATCAAATCGTTTTGCTGAATTTCAAGCTGAGATTGATATGCTTCACGCATTTGGCTTACAATATCCTGCAAATTACGAACTGCATTAAGATAACGGTCGGTTCTTGCACCGATAATTGAAATCTTTTTAAGAGTCGGTTTAGAAAGCAAATCGTTATCATTTGCAGACATTTCATCAAAGATTATATCAAGCTGAAGATAGTAGCGTTTAAGACGCATAAGCTCGTTTCGCCAATCAAGGATAGTATCAAGAGTATCTTTCTCGGCACCGGACAAAAGCTTTGCTTCCTCGTAATTTAAGCGTTCCTCAAACTTATCAAGGCAATCCATATCACCTTTTAAAAGTTTTACAAAGAAGTTGTATAAGAGCTGTTCATTGGAATGAGATTTATCTATTTCAGACACGATACGGTTAATCATTTTGACGCCGTCATTATTTTCGCAAAAGAAAAATAAATTTTTACTGTCAAGATAAATAAGCGTTTTTGAATCTTCCGTATTATTACTTCTTACATCATAGTAGTCAAATGCAAGAAGGTCAAAATCGTCAAAACTCTCAAAACTTTCAACTTCACATTCGCTGATATAATCAAAGGTTTTAGCATCCATCAACGGTGCAACCTTATTCATTTCGGAAAAAGAGTAAATTTTAACCATAACGCTTCTCCTTTAAACTTTCTAAATAAATAATACCACTAAAATCACTCTAATTCAATAATTATATGACAAATACAGAAAATTGACAATTGACATATTTTTGTATATTTTATATAATAATTTTATCTTATCAATTACATTATTGTTAATTATTGATATTAAGGAGAAATCTTATGGAAACACACGGAATAAAAGTTAAAGACAAGCTCGGTTATGCACTCGGCGATATGGGTGGAATAATGACATTCGGTCTTGTATCATCATTTCTTAATATGTTTTATACAGATGTATTAGGAATATCGGCAGCTAAAATAACCGTTTTGATGATTGTGGCAAGAATATGGGACGCTATCAATGACCCGTTATGGGGTGCATTTATAGACTCAAGAAAACCTACGAAATTCGGCAGATTCAGACCTTATATTCTTTGGGCGTCATTTCCTCTCGCAGTCGGTGCATTTTTAATGTTTTTCAAAATACCGGGTCTTTCGGACAATCAATATTTGATTTACGCTTATATTACATACATTTTCTACGGTATGATGTACACAGGCGTAAACATTCCTTACGGCTCACTTGCATCAGTAATTACCGATGACGAAGTAGAAAGGTCATCGCTTTCAATGTGGAGGTCAGTCGGCGCAGGTATCGGTGGTCTCCCTGCTCAAATATTATTACCTCTTATGGTTTATACAACTGTTATAGGTGCTAACGGCAAAGAAGCAAAGGTTCTTGACGGTAACAAGCTTTCACTTGCTGTAGGCGCTCTTGCAGTTTTATCGGTAATCATATTTGTAACACACTTCAAACTTACAAAGGAAAGAATCCAACTTCCACCTACTCAAAAAACAAGTGATTACAATCTTTTTGCAACAATTAAAATAATGCTTAAAAACAAGCCTTTTATTGTAATTTGCATTATTTCAATGCTTCTTATCACATTTCAAATGTATACTCAAACTGTATATAACTACCTTTTCAAAAACTATTTTGAAAAACCGGGTCTTTACAGTATAGTTACAATATGCACTTATCTTCCAATGGCACTGTTTTTACCGTTTATGAATAAACTCATCAGAAAATACGGTAAGAAAGAAATTTGTGCAGTAGGCTTAGGCTTTGCAGCAGTTATAAATATAATTATGTTTTTATTCAGATTTACTGCTTTTGCAACAAATCCGTACGCTTTTCTAATTCTTGTTTTCTTCTCAGGTGCAGGTCAAACTTTCTTAGTTCTTGAAGTATGGGCACTTGTAATGGATGTAACGGACTATCAGGAACTTTTATCAGGCAGACGAGAAGAAGGCACTGCTTACAGCGTATATTCATTTGTAAGAAAGCTTGGTCATACAATTGCAGGTGCAGGTGCTTCGGGTATGCTCGGTTTAATCGGTTACAAAGGAACAAATGCAGTTCAATCACCTGAAGTTTTATCAAAGCTTTATGACGCATCTACAATTATTCCTGCTATCATTTTAACCCTTATGTTTGTACTTATGGCATTCTGTTATAAGCTTACAAAGGACGAAGTTAAAAAGCTTCACGAAAAATTGTACGGAAATAAAGATTAATATGATAATGAAAAAACAGAATCTAATATTCAGTGCAGGCATAAAATCACTTTGATATAATCTAACCGAGGTGATAAATATGAATATACTAAACGAATTAAACGACGCTTGCAATTATATTGAAGGAAATATCTGTAACAATATAGACATCAATACTGTTGCAAGTATTACAAACCAAACAGCCGACACTTTCAACCGTTTCTTTACATCAATGCTCAATATGACTGTTAAAGAATACATAAGAAAAAGACGGCTTTCACTTGCAGTATATGACTTGCAAAACAGTAATGACTCTGTTACCGACATTGCTTTTAAGTACGGTTTCAACAGTTACGATTCATTTTGCAAAGCTTTCACTGCCCAGCATAATGTGTCCCCTACTCAAGCGAGAAATGAAAACTGTGAAGTGAATTTATTTCCACCGGCAAGGTTTGAAATTGATGTTAAAGGTGCCCAAAAGCTTAATTTTAGAATTGAAGAAATTAAAGAATTTGATGTTTACGGACTGACTAAAGCATTTGACTGTCAAGCAAACGACAGATTTGAACAGGAAAGTATAATGTGGTCTATCGACCTTGAACATTGTCCTGAAAAAATATGCAACGGCTATGACGGAATTTGGTACGGTATTTTTGACAACGGCAACTATTCAAGTGCAAGAAAAAAAGAAGATACTAAATTTGACAGCCTCGAAAAAATAACAATCAAATCAGGAAAATATGCAGTATTTACAACTGATAAGGGCACATACGCAGGAAATGAGCTTCCTAAAATTCACGATTTAATTTTTAATTCTTGGTTGCCTTCGTCAAATTATAATGTTAAAAGTCAATACATTATCGAAGTTTTTCATCTTGAAACCGACAGAACACTTCGCAGCAAAAACAGATATTATGAAATTTATGTTCCTTTAGTTGAAAATATCGATATACACTTTGATGAAAACAAACTTACTTTTCGTCAGGCAAAAGTTGATGATTACAAAGATATTTGCAAAATCAGCTGCGACGATTTAGGTTATAATTGCAATGAACAATTAGTAAAACAAAGGCTTGAAGAATTGAATAATAGCAACGAAAAAGTATTTGTTGCAGATTATGACGGAAAAGTTGTCGGATATTTGCACGCTCAAATCTATAAACCACTTTATTTTGAAACGCTCGTCAACTTTTTAGGCTTAGCCGTTTCAAAGGAGTACAGACATCATAAAATCGCAACTAAGCTTGTCAATGAAATTGAAAAATGGGCAAAGTCGGTCGGTGCATCAAAAATCAGAGTCAACTCAGGCTATTCAAGAAAAGAGGCTCATAATTTTTACCGTTCACTAGGCTATACCAACGAAAAAGAACAGATAAGATTTCTTAAAGATATATAACTAAAAAAGCACATCAAAAGCGTGAAGCAATTGATGTGCTTAATTATTTTACTTTAACTTTTTTTACAGTTGACCATTTACCATAATATTTTGTACCGTTTGAATGAGTTTTATATGCTCTTACACGGACATAATATGTTTTCTTACTTTGAGAAGTTGAAATGGTTACATTTGTTTTCTTAGTGGTTTTAGTCAAATAGTTTGATTTAAAGTTCTTGCTTGTTGACCATTGATACTGATAGCCTGTACCTGTAGTTGATTTCCACTTAAAGGTTATCTTCTTTTTCTTACTGCTTGTGGCAAGCTTTGTTTGTACCTTTCTCGGATTTGTAACAACCTTACAAGGGTCACTTCTTGAGCCTTCTTTATCGCCGACAACTGCTGTTACTTTAAATCTGAAATATGTACCTTCAGGAAGTCCTGTAATTTTTAATGTATTAACATTTCCTATTGTTGAAGAAATAAGTTGGTAAGCGTCAGTATTTGAATCGTACTTATAAACATTATAGAAATCGACGCCGTTTTGTTTAGTCCAAGTAAATGTAATGGTAGTATTTGTCTTAGTCTTAACTTTTAAGCCTTTAACCTTTGCTGCTGATACAGTCGGTTCAGGTTGTGGCTGTGGCTGAGGTACAACTTGATTATTTTGCAAAGTCATAGCACCTTGATACCAAACATTCATATCAACTCTGCCACTGATACCTGCAACTTTACCACTGGAGGTGTACTGCCAATATTCGTAATCACCGGCATAACCAGTTACAGTGTTATAATGAGCAAGCCATATTTTAGCGTACGGTGAAATTTGAGAAGCATAAACATGACCTTCAAGAAAGCTTTTATTTGCATAAAGACACGGTATATATCCCCTTTGAGATACAACATTCGTAAAAGCAAGAACATTAGCTGTCATTTGCTCTTTTGAAAGCTTAGCACTGTCAAGTCTTCCACTGTCACCGACACCGGCAAACTCATAGTCGTCAACAACAGGCATTGTAATATTATATTTAGGTGTACCGTCAGAATTTGACAAAGCGTTAAAAAGCATTGTAGCTTCCATAGCAGCTTCTTCTTCATTCAGTGCCTGAGAATACCAATACACGCCAACCTGAAGACCGGCAGCAATAGCGTTAGTTATATTAGCATCATAATAAGCATCATAGTTAAGCGAAAGTTTCTTTTTCGTATATCCGGTATAACCGACTCTTACATAAACAAAATCTATTCCGTCAGCCTTAACTGCATTAAAGTCAATGGTTTTATTATGCTCGGATACATCAATGCCGTTAATTTTCGTCAAAGCGTCAAATTTTGTATTGTGCATATATGTTTTATTATTATCATATTTGCAAACAGTACTTGTTGAAGCAAACGCTGTCAAGCTTGACTGAAACGCCAAAATAACAGCAAGAAGTGTGCAAATAACTTTAATAAATTTTTTCATATGTAAATCCTTTATTTCCATAATTCTTTATAAATGTTAAGTAAATCGTCTTTATTTATTTCCTTAATAGTATTTGATGGCGAGCCTGATGCCATAGCATCTTCTGCCATTTTGTCCATATTAGCAAAAAATTCATCTTTGTTAATACCGTACTTTTCAAGAGTAGGAATTTCGCAAATCTTACAAAGTTCATTGCAAGCGTCAATGAATTTCTTAGCAGCAACTTCATCACTGTCGTCTTTTGAAGCTGCACCGATTTCACGAGCCATATCGGCAAAACGGTCATATGCACCGTCATATACATAACCGAAACAAGCTGAAAGAAGCATAGCATTGCTGATACCGTGAGGCACATGGAAAAGAGCACCAATAGGACGGCTCATACCGTGAATAACAGTTACAGATGCGTTATTAAATGCTACACCTGCCTCAATCGCAGCAAGTGACATTTGCGCTCTTGCTTCAACATTATTGCCGTCATTATAACAAATCGGAAGATATTTAAATATCTTTTTAATAGCAGAAAGTGCAAATTCGTCGGTAAGTGGCTGCGCTTTGCGTGAAGTATATGCTTCTGATGCGTGACAAAGAGCATCAAGACCTGTAGCAGCAGTTACACTCTTAGGAGCAGTAAGAGTAAACGCAGGGTCATCAATAGCAACATCCGGCATAAGAACAGGACCCTTAAGAAGCATTTTAATATCTTTTTCAGTATTTGTAATAATTGTAAACTGTGTAGCTTCAGAGCCAGTACCCGAAGTAGTAGGAATTGCTACCATAGGAGGTGTAGGAGTAGTAATAACCTTACCCATATAATCATCAATTGAGCCACCACTTGTTGAAACAGCAGCAATAGCCTTCATTGAATCAATAGGAGAACCACCACCTACTGCAATAAGAAAATCACAGCCTTGGTCAGAATAAACATCAACACCGGCTTCAATCATCTTGTCTGTCGGCTCACCTGTTATATTAGAATAAATAGCGTAGTGTACGCCCTTTTCATCAAGAAGGTCGGTAACCATCTGAGCAGTACCGAGCTTCATCATCATAGGGTCGGTAACGACAAGTGCTTTCTTACCGAGAGTTGCAATAACATCACTTGCATCCTTTAATGCGTTTTCACCGTAAAACACCTGCTTAGGCATAATAAATTGATTTCCCATAAAATATTACCTCTTAATAATAAAATTATTACATATAGTATATCACTGCTTTAAAATAAATTCAATAGACAGCCGATTAATTTAACAAATTTTCCATTCATTTCATAGAATAATTATAGCAAAGATGCAAACGAAAGGGTGAAAATATGAAGCTGTCCGAAATTAAAGAAAATGAAAAATGCAAAATAGTTAACATAAATAACAACTGCGAACTCAAAAAGAGATTAAGTGAATTAGGGTTATATAAAGGTCAAACGGTTGAATGTAAAAACATAGGCTTAAACCGTTCGCCTATTGCATATCAAATATGTTCAAGCAAGCTTGCCATAAGAAAAAAAGATGCAAGCAAAATTGAGGTGAACCTTTTATGAAAAAGAAAAAAGTTCTTTTGATGGGTAATCCTAATGTAGGCAAAAGCACCGTATTTAATGAAATAACAGGTATGCACCAACACACAGGCAACTGGACAGGTAAAACAGTAGACTCGGCAAAAGGCAATTATTACTATAAATTCAATAATTATGAGCTTATAGATTTGCCGGGTACATACAGTTTGACTCCGTCAAGTAAAGAGGAAGAAGTTGCAGGAAATTATCTTCAAAAAGAAAATTACGACTGCGTTGTTGTAGTAGTCGATTCTACCCTGCTTGAGCGAAACCTAATTCTTTTTTATCAAATATTTGAAATAACCAGCAAAGTAGTTGTGCTTTTAAATTTATGCGACGAAGCAAAAAAGAGAAATATTGATATAGACAAAACCGTTCTTCAAAACCTACTCGGCGTGCCCGTTATCAAAGCAACTGCAAGAAGTGGTAAAGGCATAAACGAGTTGCTTGAACAAATACATTTAGTCGTTACTAACGAAGAAGATTATTATACAAAAAGAAATTTTGACTTAAATAAGATTGATACAGAAAACATACTTGAAAAAGCGCAGTTTGTCTCAAACAAAGCAATAAAAGCTTTACCGTCTAAAAAAGAAAAAAGAGAAGAAATACTTGATAAAATTTTACTCGGCAAATATACAAGCATACCGATTATGCTACTGATTTTCGGCTTAATACTATTTATCACTATTAAACTGTCAAATTATCCGAGTGAACTATTATCAAATGTATTTAACAAATTTGAGATATTCTTGTCAAATAAAATGAATGATATTGGATTTTCGCCTATACTCATAAGCCTGCTTGTTGACGGAATGATTAAAGTACTATTATGGGTAGTTGCAGTTATGCTTCCACCAATTGTTATATTTTTTCCACTGTTTTCACTTCTTGAAGATTTCGGAATACTGCCGAGATTTGCATTCAATCTTGACGCACCGTTTGAAAAATGCAATGCCTGTGGCAAGCAGGCGCTTACTACCTGTATGGGACTCGGTTGTAACGCAATAGGAGTAACCGGTGCAAGAATAATCGACTCTAAAAGAGAAAGAAATATTGCTATTATTACTAATTCTTTAACACCCTGCAACGGAAGATTTCCTTTTTTAATTGCTGTTATTTCAATATTCTTAGCGCAAAACTCGCTTGAAGCAAGCTTAATACTTTTGTCGTTTATAGTTTTGTCAGTTGCAGTAACAATGCTTTGCTCAAAAATACTGAGCAAAACTGCGCTCAAAGGCAAAAGCAGTTCACTTGTTTTTGAACTGCCGAAATACAGAGTGCCGGATTTTAAAAATGTACTAAAATCAACGCTAAGAGATAAAGTACTTTTTGTACTGTTTCGTGCCGTTATAGTTTCAGTACCTGCCGGTTTAATTATTTGGGCACTTGCAAACATCGATGTAAACGGTATGAGCCTCCTAAACATTTTTGCAAATAAACTTGAACCGTTTGGTAATATGATAGGCTTAGACGGAGTAATGGTAGTAGCGTTCATACTCGGTTTACCTGCTAATGAAATCGTGCTTCCTATTGCATTAATGGCTTATCTTTCAACAAATGTTATGAGTGATTATTCTTCAATAGAAAGTCTTGAAAGTATACTTGTTTCAAACGGTTGGACGATTAAAACTGCAATATGCGCTTGTATTTTCAGTATGTTTCATTTTCCTTGCGCAACTACCCTTTTAACTATAATTAAAGAAACAAAAAGCATTAAGTACACATTGCTTTCAATCATAACGCCACTACTCAGTGGAGTAATAATCTGCACGGTAATTAATGCTTTGTTTAATATATTAAGTTGATTATTTGATAAATTCTTTCACTTCAAGAGTAGCGTCATTATCTGGATAGCCGTCGTCATAAAGTACACCTTTAATAACATTATCTATTTCACTGCCTTTAAATATTTTATGTGCAATCGGTGAAAGCTTTTCATAAATTGCCATAAACGAATCATACTCAGCAGTACCGGGAGCGTATAATTCCTGACCCGAATAAATATTGCGAACAAGCGTAATAATGAAATCGGCAAGCTTAACATTATACATTCTCGGTGCTATTTTGCTTTTACACATAAGTAAAGCACCGGCTTTTTTAAATGTAAGAGTATCGAGAAGTTTGCCGAGAATATGAATAGGCACTTTAATTTTTTCTGCCTGTTCCCTGTGAAGGCTGAAACATTCGGCAACTTCAACAAATCTATTAATATCATTGGCAGCAGAATCAACAATATCATTGAGCATAAAGTCAAAATGGTCACGACTGTATGTAAGATAAGATTTACTTCCAAAATCATATTTAATATTTTCAGGGTGAAGTGTTTTAATTGTAAGTTCTTTATCGGTAAGTTCCATTTTTCTAATCGGACTTGGGTAACCGATAAGTGACGCAGTATTAATATCGTAAACACGATTTCCTTTCACGGTATCAAAATAGTTAATATTTTGCATATGAGTATGACCTGTGAATACGAACTGAATACCGTTATCAGCAAAAAGCTTTGCTATTTTTTCATTATCGCCGAGCATTTGATTTTTACAGTAGAACTCATAAACAGGACTCGGAGCAAGAAGTGGGTGGTGAGTAATCGCAATCATTTTTTGACCTGCTTTTTGACAATCGGCAATTTGCTCTTTTATCCAATTAAGTTGCTCATCAAAGTAACCGTGAAAGCCGTCTTCCCATCCGATGCCGTCGTCGTTAAGAGCAAGGAGTCGTGTGCTGTCATCAAGCTGAGATACATATGAAAAAGTTTCAGGATGCTTTGCTATTGCGTCATCAAAACCAAAGTCACCGTAAATTTCTTCAAGTTCTTCCCTAGTGCAGCCTTCTACCACATACTCACCTTTTTCCTTGCTGTAACCCTTAGGTTCAGGGTGTAAATCGTGAGTACCTGTTATTATGTAAACCTTTTTGCCTGCATCGGTTAACTTGTGAAGCTTCTTGGCAAGCGACAAATGCCCTACTCTTTCACCGTCACAAACATTGTCACCGGTGATAAGGATAATATCAATTTCATTATCTGCAAGAAGCATTTCAATAGTAGCGTCAAGTATTGCTTCACTTTCGGCAATACATTTTTGGTCATAGGTTGAACGGTAAATCCACTCCTTACCTTCTGCCTTAAGTTCTCTTGCAGGATAATAATGCAAATCTGTAATTTGATAAAACTTCATTTATTGCAACCCCTAATAAATAATATTTTACATATTCAATATAACATATCAAAGTCAGGTTTACAAGAAAAGCGAGATATTTTTATTTACTGAGTTTTACAGATTTTTTATATACAAAAGCAGAAATTACAGCAGTAATAAGCTCTGCTACCCAGAATGCGTGCCATACACCGACTGCACCGAAAGCACGGCTTAAAATAAAGGCAGCAGGGATTATTACAATAATATACCTGCAAAGAGAAATGATAAGTGATGCAACACCTTTACTAAGTCCCTCAAGAGCACCACAAGAGGTAACAGACACACTTGACACTACAAAACCAGCACTGATGATTCTAAGCGCAGTTGCACCTGCTTTTATTGTTTGTGGAGTGTTAGTAAAAAGTGAAATGATATTTGTCGGAATAATAAGGCAAAGAGCAGTACCTATTGCCATAATAACAGCAATCATAATGAGCACATAGTTATAAATTTGTCGTACTCTTTTATATTCACCTGCGCCGTAGTTATATGCAATAATCGGTCGCATACCTTGAATAATACCGTTGGCTGTAAGATAAAGGAATGTTTGAAGCTTATAATAAACACCCAATACAAGAACATATACCTGCGAGAATGTGGCAAGAATTGCATTAAGCGAAGAAATAAGAAGTGACGGCAGGGCAAGATTTAAAATAGCAGGAATACCGATTGAATAAAGCTTTGATACCATATGACCGGTCAATTTAATATATTTTTTATCAACCTTAACGCTTGACGGTTTTACAATATAGTAAATTACATAAATCAAAAATGTAACACATTGACCGAGTCCTGTAGCAAGTGCAGCACCCTTAATACCCATTTTAGGCATAAAGAGCAAACCGAAAATCATAATAGGGTCAAGAACGATATTAGTCAGACAGCCAACCATTAAACCTACCATAGTTATTTTCATATTACCGACTGCCTGAAAAAGCTTTTCAAAAAAGAGATTTAAACTGTTTATAATTGTAAACATAAATACAATATTGCAATACTGAACACCGAGAGAAATAACAGTTTCATCCTTAGTAAATGCAGTTAAAAAAGCACGAATTATAATGATTGGAACTACAGTTAAAACAACACCGTGAATAAGTGAAAGGACAAGTCCTTGCGTAGCAGCAGAATCAGCTTTTTCCCTATCATTAGCGCCCAAGTGAAACGCTATAACTGCATTAACACCAACGCCGAAACCGATAGCAACAGCATTAATAAAATTTTGAACAGGATATATAAGCGATAACGAAGTCATAGCATCCTCGCTGATTTTCGCTACAAAGAAGCTGTCAACTATGTTATAAAGCGAATTGACACACATCGAAATAACCATAGGAAGCGCCATAGATATTATAAGAGGCAACACAGGTTTTTCTTTCATAAATGATTCGTTTTTCATAATTTCCTCCTTTAGGCATAAAATAAGCCACGCAGCCCAAGACGAGTTGCGTGGCGAAAAGTGATAAAATATCAGGAAAAATCCACAACTTATTTTCGTGAGGATATTATATCATAAGTTCATATATTGTCAATACTGCTTTTTATTTTGTTTTGCAAGTTGTTGATGAGGTAACCACTTACCAAACTTAGTATAAAGTGCCATAAGCACTGCACCGACAACCCACGAAATAGGATAAAGAATGAATATACCGTCAATAGTATCATAAAACGGCAATGCTATTTTTATCCACAAAATACGAAATACACACATTGAGAAAAGAAGTATAAGCATTGGTGGTACACCTTTGCCGGCACCTCTTACAGTGCCTGCAAGAATATTAAGAATACCCAAAAGAAAATAGAACGGGCAAAAATATTTCATTGCAATTTGACCGTATTTGATAACGGCTTCGTCAGGTGTGAAGAAACCTAAAACAGTATGAGATGCCAAAAGAAGAACTGCACCGATAAATAAGGTATAAACTATGCCCATAATGAGAGCTGTGTACATACCCTTTTTAACCCTGTCAAGCTTATTGGCTCCGACATTTTGACCGGTAAATGTAGTAGTAGCCATACTGATACTGAGAACAGGAAGAATGTTAAAGCCGTCAATTTTAAGATAAGCTGCGTAACCTGCCATTGCAGTAGCGCCGTAAGCATTAACGCTTGACTGTACAAGCACATTTGAAAAAGATATAACCATATTTTGAATGGCAGTAGGCAAACCGATTTTAATTATCTTGACTGCTATATCTTTATTTATTTTAAGTTCTTTTATGTAAAGCTTATAATCTGATTTAACTCTTAACAGATAACCTACTGCAAGGATACAAGAAAGTGCCTGGCTGACATCTGTTGCAATTGCAGCACCCATAACGCCCATTTTAAGTACGCCGATAAAAAGAAGGTCAAGAATAATATTTGTAATTGATGCAACAGCAAGATAAACGAGTGGCTTTTTTGAATTACCTGCAGCATTTAAAATACCTGTAGCCATATTATAAATAACACTAAATATCAAGCCACCACAATAGATTTGAAGATAAAGTGACGAATCTTTTAAAACTTCACTCGGTGTTTTCATCATTACAAGAAGAGTCGGACTCAAAAACACACCAAGCAGTGACAAAACTATTCCTAAAATTATTGCAATACACATAGAAGTATGTACAGATATTTTAACTTTGTCCTTTTTATCGGCACCGAGAAACTGAGATACGACAACGCCTGCACCGACAGCAGCACCCTGCGCAAATGCAATAATCAAGTTTATAAGAGCCGTGCCTGAACCGACGGCAGCAAGACCGTTACTTCCGACAAAATTACCGACGATAATTGAATCGGCTGTATTATACATTTGTTGAAGAAGATTGCCGAGAATAAGCGGAATAGAAAATACAATCAAAAGCTTCCAAATGTTACCTTCGGTCATTAGCAAAGTAGAGCCGTTAGCCTTTTTGCTTTTTACACTTTTACTATGCAAAAAAATCGCTTTCCTTTCTTAATTTTTATAATTTCAACTGTATTATAGTTTTGTATTTTATCATTGTCAACAAAAATTGATAGTCATATTTAATTATTTCTTTTTCATTTTTAAAGTTTTCAAATATGATTTATCCTCATCGGTTACTCTGTATGATTCAATGCATTTTTGAATAGTTTTGTTATGTACCCAAACCGGCAATATATTGTTTTCAAGAAGAGATAAAATCTTTTCTCTGTAATTGACATATGCAGTTGCAAGTGTCCAAGCGATTGCCATATTAATATAATACTCTTCCCTGTTAATACTCGACAATATATCAATTACCCTGTCAATATATTCATCAATCAAAAAATAATCAAGCATCATAACTATCATAAAACGGACTTCGTATTCAGTGCCGTTTTTATATTTAATTATAAACTTCCAAATTTCATCAAGATTTTCATTAGCAAATTTATAAGTACTTGAACAGCAGTCGCATATTGCCCAATTATCAATCAAAGGTACAAATTTTTCAAGTTCAACGATTCTTTCATCAAAGCTCATTTTTTTATATGCTATCAAAAGACCTTTTATCATTTTTTCTTCATAGTATTCACTTTGAGTTTCTGCATTTTCTTTAGCAGCTTTTTTGGCTATTTTTCTTATTGTCGGAAGTCTTACTCCGATAATCTTTTTCCTGTCACAATTAGGAACAAGTTTAGAATGAAATTCGCCGTATTTTATATCTTGATTTTTAAATAATTCTTCTCTTACATTCATACAATCACCGATTAAATTATACATTATGTTATATATTCTTTCAAGTCATCAATCAAGCTTTTGTCGAGTTTAATTTTATTTTCTTTAATTTCACAATCCAAATTGATTGAGTTGATAAGTTTTGGATTGCGAACTTCGATACAGTCACTGTTTATTTTCAGAATATTTGAAACGCAACCGAGGTCGTTAACAACATTCTTAAGTCTTTTCGGAATATAAACATTTTCCTGCGATGAAAAACCGAATCTTTCCCAAAAATAACGAGTTAAGAAATAGCCGAGCGCAATGAATACAATGCCTATACTAAACAAATAAACAGGTTTATTTATATAAGCAAACATTTCTACTATCGAACCACCGTAAATAAATCCCATACCGAGGTTAACTATATCGGCACAAAAATATGCAAGTGATGAAACAACGCAAATACCGATAAACAAATACGGATTTTCAAGCAAAATAAATAACAAAAACAAGCTGACATTTCCACTTAAAAGCATAGTGGCAAATAATACGGTCAATGTAATTTTTGAAATTCCTTTCAGCTTAGTTATCAAAACACCGTAAACTCCGAACAGAAGAAAAAGCCTGTAATAATGACCTGACAAAAATACCGATGTACCTTTGGAAATAATATTGCTTTTGAAAATGTTAACAGCACCTGTCACAACACTTGAATCAATCACCTTAACAAATCCATAGCTTTTATAATAAAACATCTTTTCAAAATCATTAATATCAAATGCAGACAAAAAAGTATTAATAAATCCAAATGAAGATGATGTAAAATAGCCCTTGTTTGATATAATTGAAGATAACGACATAATTATGTCAATATATTTATCGTAAAGAATATTTGACAAAATACCGAAAATTATTGATGCAAAAGTAAGAATTACTGTTGAAATATAAAAATCAAATTTTTCATAGCAAAAATAAGCAAATAAACAAAATATCAGTACAAATAAATAGCTTTTTGATGAGTCAAAAAAAGAATAAAATATAAATAGGACAAATGTACAAACAAATGCCTTAATGCTCTTTTTACCCTTTAAAAGTGAATAACTTAAAAAGAAGCAAAAGACATACGGTATCACCGAAGAAAACGATTTTTCGAGATTACCGAAATCAATCGTTTCAAAATCAGGAAACTTTGCTGCCAAAAAGCCTAATAAATATTTAATTAAAAAAATCACTGAGCAAAAAAGGAATGACAAAGGCATTGCATTTTGAACTTTATTAAGATACTTATAACTTCTCATACGGATATTATTGCCAAAAAAGTTATAAATAAACAAATCTGCCTAAATTAATAGGCAGATTGAGTAGATTATAAGTTAAACGCTGTTGATGACATTCTGAGTGAAAACGGCTTATCTTTACCGATAATTATATGGTCAATGAAGTTGACATTAACATCTTTCAAAAGAGAACCGAGGAGTACGGAAAAATTAAAGTCAGCTTCCGAAGGTTCACTGCTGCCGGACGGATGATTGTGTGCAAACAAAACGCCCGAAGCATGGTCGAGTATTGCATGCTCAAGAATATCTCTTTGATTACCGGTTGAAGTGTTTGCATTACCGGTGCTTATAGTATGTGTATTAATAATTGAGCCGTCATTATTAACCGTTATCATAATAAGCTTTTCAACCTTCTCACAGCTCAAAATATTTCTGCAATAATTAATTGCTTCATCGCAACAGTTGAGATTAATAACATTGTTATTTTTATTTTTCATAACACGCTTATTAAGTTCAACTATCATTTTTATACCTACGGCAGCAGATTCACCGATACCGTTAACTTTCATAAGCTGTTTTGCGTCAGCATTTAGCACTCCCTCAAGAGAACCGAATGTATTAATAAGCTCGTATGCAAGGTCTTTAACATCCTTTTGAGGAATAATTATTGACAAAAACAGTTCAAGTAAATTATGGTCGGGCACATTTTCCATACCACCGTTAAGATACAGAGTCCTCATCCTTTGCCTATGACCGTATCTTGTTAAATTCGGCTTTTTGGAATTAACATTTAACTCGTCAAAATTTCTTGCAACATAATTTTTATCAAGCGAATTTTGATAATATTTGTTAGTAAATCTGTCCTTATCTTCTTTGTCACACATAGCAGTGCCAAAATCAATACCGTCTATAAAACCTTCCAAATTTTTCACAATCTTTCACCACAATCTGTTATTAAAATCAGGGCAACTTTTATCTTTAAGTATTGCCCTAAGTTCAACATAACACCCACATTTTAAACACATACCTGAAATCAAATTGTCACATTTTTTGCAAATATTAAGCCTTTTAACATAAACTTCGTTATCCACCTTAAGTTTATCGTCAATAGTCAAAATATAATCTTTCAAAGAATTAAAAGAAGCTTTTTCACCGGCTTCCAAAAGTAAACATTTTTTACAATCATTCATACTTCAATTGTGAATTTAACAATACTGCAAGCAGGAATGTCGGCAGTAAAGCCGTCTTTTAATTTTCTAAACGAAGTAAATTCTTCTATTTTAACATTATCGCTTTTTTCAAAATCATTTTTAGAATGAATGTCACCTGTTATGATTTCTGCTTTAACAGAATTAACTTTAGAATCTGCAATTTGACATTTGATTTTTTCACTCTTTTTATCTGAAACATTAACTACAGTTGAGTAAATCACACCGTTTTCGTCAACCGAAGCCGACTCTATCAGCATAGGACAAGTTCTGCCTGCCTCTTTGGATTCAACCACATCAGTAGTAATATAAGAACCGAGAAGAGTATTATTTTGATGCTCCTTAAACATTTTAAAAACATAATAAGTAGGAGTCAAAACCATTTTTTCACCGTCGGTTAATATCATAGCTTGAAGCACATTAACCGTTTGTGCAATGTTTGCCATCATTACCCTATCACTGTGCTTATTAAAAATGTTAAGAGTCAATCCTGCTACGACAGCATCACGCATTGTATTTTGCTGATACAAAAATCCCGGATTTGTACCCTCTTCAACATCATACCAAGTTCCCCATTCATCAACAACAAGCTGTACCCATTGTTGTGGGTTGACGCAATTCATAACGGCAATATGATTATTAATAAGTTCTTCCATACGATATGCACGGGTAATAGTCTTATAATATTCTTTAGAATCAAAATGAGTTGCCGAGCCTTTATGCTCCCATGTATCGCCCGGAATAGTATAATAATGAAGTGAAATTCCCTGTGCCTTGTGCTTAACCTTATCCATAACTTCTCTCATCCAGTGGTAGTCATCCACATTAGGTCCACAGGCAATTCGCTTTATTTTATTATTACTGTCATAATCTCTGACATATGTATTATATCTTTTATAAAGGCAACCATAATATTCAGGGTCCATATTACCACCACAACCCCAAGATTCATTGCCGACACCGAAATATTTAATTTTCCAAGGTTTATCCTGACCGTTCTTCTTACGAAGTTCAGCCATAGGAGATACTCCGTCGAAGGTCATATATTCAACCCATTCATTCATTTCTTCAACAGTACCCGAACCTACATTACCGTTAATGTAAGCATCACATCCAAGCTGACGGCAAAGTTCAAAATATTCGTGAGTACCGAACGAATTATCTTCAACAACGCCACCCCAGTGTGTATTTACCATTTTTTTACGACTTGAAGGCTCACCTATACCGTCCTTCCAATGGTATTCATCGGCAAAGCAACCACCGGGCCACCTAAGAACAGGAATACCCATATCCTTAAGTGCGTTAACCACATCGCATCTCATACCGTTTACATTAGGAATTTTTGAATCTTTTCCCACAAAAATGCCCTCATATATGCATCTGCCGAGGTGTTCCGAAAAGTGTCCGTATATATCTTTATTAATTTTACTGATTTTTTGATTTGGATTGATTAAATATTTTTTCATATTTGCTCCTTAATGAAAAATCACTTCTATACTATGACATTATCACAAGTTTTTAGGTTTGTCAACAATATGTATAGTATATTGACATTTTTTATCAATAAATGTAAGATATAAAAAGAAAGAAGGCAAATAAATGAAAAACTGCATTAATATTGAAAAAACAGCCGAGTTGGTACAAGCTAAAAATTGCGATGCCGTTATGCTTTTCAACGAAAGCAATATGCATTACATTTGCTCGTTTTCACCGAGTGAAGGCGTTGTAATTGTTACAAAAAACGGTGATGCTTATCACATTGTTGATTCAAGATATAGCGAAACTGCAAAGCAGCACGCAAAAAATACAGGCGTTAAAGTAATTGAAATCTCTTCAAACTTCAGTTATGAAGTAAAGCAAATAGTCGAAAAAGAAAATATAAAAAGACTTCTTTTTGAAAACGAAAGCATATCACTTGCAAAGTATCGAATCTACAAAGAAAGACTTGAAAATGCAGAACTTGTTGATTTAAATAATGAACTTATGCTTTTGAGAAACAAGAAAGAACCTTTTGAAATTGAAATGATTAAAGAAGCTAACAACATTGCAGAAAAATCATTTTTAGAACTTTTAAATGAAGTAAAAGCAGGCAAGACAGAAAAAGAACTTGCTTCTCTTTTTGATTATATTATGGCTAAAAACGGCTCATACGGTGTCAGCTTTGATACAATTTTACTTACAGGCGCACATACTTCCATGCCTCACGGTGTACCAAGCGACAAAAAGATTAAAGACGGTGACTTTGTATTATTTGATTTTGGTGCAACATACGAAGGCTATCATTCCGATATGACAAGAACAGTAGCAGTAAAAAGTGCAAGCGATGAAATGAAAGAGGCGTATGATTTAGTACTGAAAGCACAACTTGCTGGTATAAAAGCACTTAAAGCCGGTGAAAAATGCGCAGATGTATATAAAGCTTCTTATGATGTATTAAACGAAAAAGATATGGCAAAATATTTCAGGCACAGCTTAGGTCACGGAGTCGGTCTTGACATTCACGAAGGATATAATGCTTCTCCGAAAAGTGAAGATACTTTTGAGGTTGGTAATGTAACCTCAATTGAACCCGGCATATATATCCCTGACAAATTCGGAATCAGGATAGAAGATTTGCTTTACCTTTCACCGAGAGGAAGAGAAAACTTTTCAAAAATAACAAAAAAATTAATCATTTTATAAGAAAACAGCCTATGTACAAAAATCGTACATAGGCTCTTTCTATTTTTTCAAAAGCTGTTCTCTTTGTTTATAATCAGGCATAAACTGTTCTATAAACTTATAAAAATCTTTACTGTGGTTATGATGCTTGATATGAGCAAGCTCATGCACAATAACATAATCCACTGCCGCTTTCGGATAAGTCATCAAATAAAGCGAAAAGCATATAGAATTTTTACCACTGCACGAACCAAATCTTTTCTTTGCCGAAGTTATTTTTACACCTGTCGGCTTAACGCCCATAAGATTAGAATAATATTCTATTTTTGGTGGTAAATATTCTTCAGCTTCTTTAACAAGAGCGTCAATCTCATCTTGTGTCAAATTATAACGCTCAAGCTGATTTTGTTTTCTTAAAATTGCTTTTTCAATCCAAGCTTTATTTTTAGTAAAAAAATCGTTAATTTGACTGTCGCTTACAAATAACGGAGCTTTAACAACTGCATTAAGTTCATCATCAATTGAAAGCGACATTGTTTTTCTGTTGCTTTTTATAACATTAATTTTCATCTTTTTTAGGTGCTTTCATAGTAAGCCCGATTCTCTTTTTATCAATATCAAGTGAAATAACCCAAACGGTTACTATATCACCGACTTTAAGTACATCACTCGGATGCTTGATATATTTATTTGTAATTTGAGAAATGTGTACAAGACCGTCTTGGTGAACGCCGACATCGACAAAAGCGCCAAAATCGATAACATTACGAACAGTACCCTTGAGTTCCATTCCGACTTTCAAATCCTCAATACCCATAACATCACTTCTGAGCATCGGTGCAGGAAGTTCGTCACGAGGGTCCCTGCCCGGTTTTGCAATTTCCTTGGTAATATCAATAAGAGTAGGCTCACCTATTTCTAATTTTTTAGCAAGCGCAGAAGTACCCACTGTTTCAACATACTGTGTTACTGCTTTAACATTACCTTGCCTTACATCCTCATCAGACACATTGCATATTTTCAAAAGTTTTCTTGCAGCTTCATAACTTTCAGGGTGAACGCCGGTATTGTCAAGAACATTTTTACTTTCAGCAACTCTGAGGAAACCTGCGCACTGCTCAAACGCTTTAGGACCGAGCATAGATACTTTCTTAATTTCATTTCTCGAGGTGAAAGCACCGTTTTCCTGCCTGTATTCAACAATGTTATTGGCAATTTTAGACGATACACCTGCAACACGGTTTAAAAGTTGCGCAGAAGCTGTATTAAGGTCAACACCGACTGAGTTTACACAATCTTCAACTACACCGTCAAGTGCTGCCGAAAGCTGATTTTGAGGCATATCGTGTTGATATTGACCGACACCGATAGCCTTAGGGTCAATCTTAACAAGTTCTGCAAGTGGGTCCTGAAGTCGTCTTGCAATAGACACGGCACTTCGAAGCGATACATCATATTCAGGAAATTCCGTTGCAGCAAGCTTAGATGCAGAATATACAGAAGCACCTGCTTCGCTTACTACCATATAAGTAATTCCACAGTTAAGTTCTTTAATTACCTCTGCTGCAAACACTTCAGTTTCGTGTGAAGCAGTACCGTTACCGATTGCAAAAACTTCGACATTATGCTTTTTAACAAGGTCTTTAATAATCTTTTTAGCCTGTTCAACCTTGTTGTGAGGTGGCACGGCATAAATAACGCTTGTATCAAGTACCTTACCGGTTTCGTCAACTACAGCGACCTTACAGCCTGTTCTGTAACCTGGGTCAAGACCCAAAGTCACTTTTCCCTTAACCGGTGGTTGCATCAAAAGATGACGGGTATTTTCGGCAAAAACCTTAATAGCGCTTTCATCGGCAGATTCTGTAAGAGCATTTCTGAGTTCACGCTCAATAGAAGGGAAAATAAGTCTTGAATATGAATCCTCAATAGCTTCCTTAACCAAATCTGTTGTAGGTGAGTTACCTTTTATGTGAAGGTTATTGAGAATAGACAGCGCTGTAATTTTATCATAATCAACACTTACTTTTAAATATCCCTCTTTTTCACCACGATTAATCGCAAGAACTCTGTGACCCGGAACCGATGAAACGGGTTCACTGTGTTCCTTATACATTGCGTAAACACCAAGGTCATCCTTAGCGCCTGTAACAACTAAATTTCCGTGATTTTTGATTGAATATCTAAGCATTTTTCTGCCAGCAGGGTCATCGGAAACAAATTCTGCAATAATATCTTTAGCTCCCTGAATTGCATCTTCAACGCTTTCAACTTCGTCGTTTAAATAATTTTCTGCAAGTTTATTTGGTGATAAACTGTTTTTATCCTGAGCATATAAAGCGTCTGCAAGACCCTGTAATCCTTTAGCCTTAGCAACAGATGCTCTCGTTTTTCTCTTAGGTCGAAACGGTCTGTATATATCTTCAAGTTCAGTCAATGTAACTGCCTTGTCAATAGATGCCCTGATTTCATCTGTCATAAGTTCTTGCTCTTCAATAGAAGCAATTATTTTTTCCTTTTGTTCTTCCATATTGCGAAGATAAGTAAGTCTGTCAGAAAGTTCTCTTAAAAGTTGGTCATCAAGTGAACCTGTTGCTTCCTTTCTGTATCGTGCAATAAACGGAATAGTATTGCCGTCATCAATAAGTTTAACAGTATTTTCAACCTGCCACGGTTTCAATGAAAATTCCTGAGTGATTTTTTGTAAAATATCCATAATAATTCCTTTCAAAGTTATAAATGTATTTTAACAGATTAAATTGTAAAAGAAAAGAAAAATTTGATATTTATTATTGTTTATTTATAATTAATTTGATAAAATAAAAGAAAAAAGGAGATTGAATTATGACATTTGAAGAACTTATTAAAGCAAGATATTCTTGCAGAAAATTTAAAGATACACCTGTTGAAAAAGAAAAAATAGACAAAATTCTTGAAGCTGCGCTCGTTGCACCGACTGCCTGCAATCTTCAACCACAAAGAATACTTGTACTTACCGATAAAGAAAAAATAAAAGCACTTGATGAAGAAAAGTGCACAAGATACACTTTTGATGCACCTTTGCTTTTTGTGATGTGCGTTGACCGTTCAAAAGCTTGGACAAGAAAATATGATTCAATCAATTCTGCAGAAGTTGACAGCAGTATTGCAATGACTCAAATGATGCTTCAAGCTACAGAACTCGGACTCGGTACAACTTGGGTAATGGCACTCAATCCTGATATTGCAAGAAAAGTACTTGGTATTCCTGAAAATCTTGACATTATCTCATTTATGCCAACCGGCTACCCTGCCGATGACGCCGAAATTAATCCACTTCATACAAAATACATCGATATGGACGAAATGGTAAAGTTTAATGAATTTTAGTAAAAAAGACAATGGTTAAATCAGCCATTGTCTTTTTTCTTGCTCTTTTTATCAAGTCTCAATATGTAATTGATTATTACAGTTCCCACAACAATACCGGTAGCGATGCCGACAGTCATTATAACCGTGGCAATACCGTTGTCGTAAAACATTTGCTTATCGCTGTTTACTATGCCGTACATAGTATAGTAAAGTGCGCCACCGGGCAAAAGTGGAATTGTACCGGGTACAAGGAATACATTTGACGGTGCTTTAAGTATTCTTGCGCAAATTTCACTGTAAATATAAATTATGAAAGATGCCAAAAAGTTTGCAAAAAACAAACTGCCTGTGAGTTTATAAATCAACAAATACACTGCAAATCCTACGCCACCTGCGATTGTTGAGGCAATAACATTTTTCTCACTCACTCTAAAATAAATCGAAAATCCGAGCGTACCTATAAAAGCTGTGATAATTTGAATAATTTCCCTTTTCAATTAAGCACACCTCCCAAAAGAAGGACGCTTACTGCGTATCCACCTGCAATTGCAACAGCAACAAAAACAGCCTCAACAAAGCGATAAAGACCTGTTACAATGTCACGGTTGAACATTTCCTTTACGGCGTTAACAAGAAGCAAGCCCGGTATAAGAAGCATAATGACACCTATCATAACCTTGTCGACATTATGACCAAAACCGAAATGAGTAAAAAGAAGTGCTATTACACCTGAAACAAAGCTTGCCGTAAAAGTATAAATAACATTATTAATATTTCTGAGTTTGAAATGATAATCCATAAAATAGACTGCCATTCCGATAACAAAAGCAGCTAAACCGTCAAGAAAATCACCACCGAAAAATATTGCAAATGCACCTGACGCAAGCATATAACCAAGACATTTAATAAGTGGTTTCGGTTTAGGTTTTTTATAATTTTTAACAGATGCTACAAGTTCATCAAGTTTAGGTGTTTCGTTGCATATGTATCTGATTTGAGCGTTGATTTCTTCAAGCCTGCCCAAATCTGTACCACCCGAAGTTACCCTTACGCTTTGAGTATAATGAGTGCCGTCGGGCGCTTTGATAGTAACAATAATCAAGCTTGTTACTGCATATATTTCGATATTATCAAAGCCGTATGCTTCATATATTCTTTTAAGAGAATCCTCTACCCTTTTAATTTCGGCGCCTGTTTGTACATACTGTTTACCGAGTTCGAGAGTTATTTCCAAAAACTGTTCACATTCGTAGTTATTCATAAGCATCCCTCTGTCTTAATAATATTTTAATCGGTAGACTTTGTCAACAGCATTTTGCAATTATTAAGACAAAGAAAAGATTAACGAAAACAGTTGTTTTATTATATAAAATATGTTATCTTATAAATGATTAGAGGGAATATAATATGAATAGTAAAAACGAACATTCGCACAAAATTGTATCACTGACAGCGCTTGCTTTGGCAGTCTTATTTTTCTTCGGTTCATACATATACACTCCGTTTGAAAAAAGCTACTGTGTTAATGTAGACGAAGGAAATAATAAGTTAATAGCTTTAACATTTGACGATGGTCCGAGTGATTATACGCAAATGCTTCTTGACGGACTTAAAAGTAAAAATGCCAAAGCTTCATTTTTTGTACTTGGCAAAAAAGCTATGAAAAATGCGCAGACAATTCAGAACATTGTTTCAGACGGTCACCTGCTCGGAAATCATACATATTCACATATTGATATGATGAAAACCGGCAGAAATGAAATCAAAAAGCAAATTTACTCAACTAACCAAGTGCTAAAGGACATAACAGGTCAAGATGTAAAATTCTACCGTCCACCGTACGGACATTATTTCGGCAATACACTTAATGCCGTTAATGATATGATTGCTGTTAAATGGTCAAACGATTCCGTTGATTGGAAACATATGGATGAAAATTATGTTTACAATTACATAATTAACAAAGCGCACGACGGTGAAATTCTTCTTTTACACGACACAAAGGAAACGACAGTTAAAGCTGTTTTAAGAGCAATTGATACTCTTGAAAATGAAGGATTTACCTTTGTCAGAGTTGATGAACTTCTGTGCAGAAACGGTGACAAGCTTGCACCAGGCATTGCTTACAGAGGTTGCAAAATGAATAAAAAACCAACTTGGTTTTAGGAGGATATTATGAAAAAGAAAATCATTTCAATAGTTTTATCACTTGTATTAATTATATCAAGCTTTGCACTTCCTGTTTGTGCTAAAGCCGACAACTATTATATTTCAGGATTTGATGTATCCGAACACAACGAGAATATCGACTTTAATGTTCTTAAGTCACAAGGCTACAGCTTTGTTATGATTAGAATCGGATATTATAATCATCTTGACAAAAAGTTTTACGAAAATATTCAAAAAGCAGTTGATGCAAATATTAATTTTGGTATTTACCTTTACAGTTATGCTTTCAACAATAGTGAAGTAAATATTGAATCAAGCTTTGTTTTATCAACTTTGTCTACCCTGTCGCCTCAGGCTAAGTCACTTATGACATATCCTGTTGCTTACGACATTGAAGATGCAACAATTCTTACTAACAGCAACAAAGATACTATCACTTCAAACGCAATGTTATTTGTTAATACTATGACGCAAAACGGTTATGACTCAATGGTATATTCAAACACCGATTGGTTTAACAATAATATCAATACAGATACTTTAACTCAAAATAACATTAAATTATGGTGTGCAGATTATACAAATACTCCGTACACCAAAAACGATACAAAAATCGGTAACGCCTGCTCATTTGCTTATATGTGGCAATATAACGCAAGTGAGTACGACAAGAATGTCATAATGATGACCGATGCTGCAAATCTTAACATATCGGTTTCAAATGTTACATTCAACTCAAAAGCCCAAACTCCACAAATTACCGTAACTAACCAAAACGGTCAAGTAATTCCAAGTAACTATTACACAGTCGAGTATTCAAACAATACTAAACCGGGTAAGGCAAATATAGTTGTTAATTTTAACGGTATCTTCTTCGGCACAAAAACCACGACATTCATAATAATGCCGAAAAAGCCGACACTCAACAAACCAAAATCGAAGAAAAAGCAACTAACAATTTCTTGGAAAAAAGATAAAAATATATCAGGATATGAGCTTCAATATTCAACCTCTTCAAAGTTCACTAAGAAAACGACAAAAACAGTTAAACTTGGTAAAAACACAACAAGCAAAACAATTAAAAATCTTAAATCAAATAAAAAATATTATTTGAGAATAAGAAGCTATAAAACAATTGACGGCAAGAAATATTACTCTTCATATTCATCCAAGAAAAATATAAAAGTAAAATGAATAAACTATTATAGGCACTGCAAAAACGCAGTGCCTATTTTGTCATAGTAATATATTCTCTTGGCGTAATGCCATATTCTTTTTTAAACAATGATATAAAATGAGATTGACTTGAAAAGCCTAACATATAACATATTTTTTCATTATCGTACCCTTCAAAAAGAAGTGTTTGCGACAGTTCCAATTTTTGGTGTGTAATATATGCGCTTAAATTAACACCCATTTCTTCTTTAAACAAATGTGAAAGATAGTCACTTGAAAGCCCACAATAATCGGCAAGGCTGTTTACTGTGATTTTTTCGCTTAAATTTTTATTTATATATGCTACACATTTTCTTATATGAGGTGAATAAGCAAGCTTTTTTTGATAGACACTAACTTTATTAGTAAGTTCAATTGCAGCGTCAACAATAAGAGAATTAACTTTTAATTTGCTTTTAGCTCTATCAACATTTAATATAAATTCGTCAGAAAAGCTGTAAGCAATATTTTCGCTTAAGCCACCCATTATTGCATATCTTGTTGCAAGAGTAATAAAACTTACTGCCATATATTTTTGCTGTTGCAAGTCATCATCAGACATTTGACCTACTGTAATATTTTGAACGCCAAGCTGTTTCATTTCAAATATTAATTTCTTTAAATCACCTTGTTTAATACAGGAAAAAAGTCTGATTTCGTCACGATAAGGTGTATGGTAAAGATTATTGGCAAGTGACTTTGTTTGAGATTTAGCAATATCCTTCGGTATAACCTTTATACTTAAAAGCTCATCATAATTCATATAACCACCTCAATATTAGAATACAAAATATGCCAAACTAAGTCAAGAATATTAATAAAATGATAGCAGTATTAGAAAATTTCAGCAGATTTGTGATATAAAATTTAAAAAACGGTTGCCTGACTGACAGACAACCGTTTTGCTTTAATCTTCTATTGTTTTATTAATATAGTCAAGCACTACATCACAAGCACCGTCAATACCGATTTTAGAAGTGCTGATAATCAAATCATAGTAGCGTGAATCTCCCCACTTTTCTTTAGAATAGAAGTTATGGTAAGCTTTACGCTTTTTATTGTTTTTGATAATCATATCTTCTACTTTAACCGGATCAAGATGCTCAATAGAAGCTATTCTTTCCATTTTATGATGCATATCCGAAGTAACAAACACTTTGATAAGGCAGTCATAATCACGAAGAATATAGCTTGCACATCTGCCGAGAACCACAAATGATTCTCCACTGTTTGCTCTCTCTTTTAAGAAATCAAACTGCATTTGAGCAATAGTATCTTCAGGTGAATTGCTGAGACCGTCTATAGACCTTGAAAGCCAAATATTACGAGATTTTTCATCGTATTTTTTAAGCTGGTCAAGATTAAGATTTTTTTCTTCAGCAATTTTATCAATGATATTTCTGTCATAAAACGGAACATTAAGCTTTTCTGCCAAATGCTCGGCAATAACACGACCACCCGAGCCATACTCTCTGCCTATAGAAATGATAAATTGATTAGCCATAATTTTCACCTCTTAGAAATATCTTAATTTAATTACAACCATAGCTATGATAAGAACGATAGCTGTAGCAGGAATTGCTGTCTTGCAATACTTACCCCAACCTACAGGATGACCTGCTTTTGAAATAACCGATGTACCTACAACATTTGCAGAAGCACCGATAGGAGTAGCACTGCCACCAATATCCGTACCTACGGAAAGTGCATAAGCAAGAACGCTTAAATCAGCACCGGCTGTTGTTGCTGCAAGGCTCTTGATAACAGGAACCATTGTAGCTGCGAAAGGAATATTATCAACAAATGCGCTTGCAATAGCAGAAATCCACATAATGATAAGTACCATAGCAAATACATTGCCACCACATACTTTTTCAATAAATGCAGCTATCATTTCAAGAACACCTGTTTGCTCCAAGCCACCTACTACAACAAAAAGACCTATAAAGAAAAGTAAGGTTTTATAGTCAACTTTTTTAAGTATTGTACCGATATGCTTAAATGAAGTGATAAGTGTAATAAGAGCTATCACTACGCCGATAAATGCAACAGTTAATCCTGTTTGTGCGTGAGTAACAAGGAGTACGATTGCAATAAGGAAAATAATTGTGCTAATGATAAAGTCTGTTTTATTTTCAATTGCGTCGCTCGGATTAGGAAATGTTGACGGGTCAATTTTTTCATCTTTATTTGCATAAAGTTCTTTCTTAAATGCAAAGAAGAAGAAAATAATAATTGCAACAAGCGCAATACCTGCGATAAGACCTGTATTTGTAAGGAAATCTGCAAAGCTGTAGCCGAGCGCTGTACCGATAATAATGTTAGGTGGGTCACCACACATTGTTGCCGAGCCACCGAGATTAGCGCAGAATATTTCTGCCAAAACCATTGGCACAGGGCTGAACTTAAGAAGTTGAGAAAGTTCAACAGTAACAGCTGCAAGGAAAAGAATAACAGTGATACTGTCAATAAACATTGAAAGCACTGCACTCATTATCATAAAGGTTACAAGAATCGGCATAACCTTATACTTAACAGCCTTAGCAATAGTCAAACAAAGCCAACGGAAGAAGCCGGCTTTCGCCATACCTTCAACCATAACCATCATACCTGCAATAAATATAATAGTTGCCCAGTTGATACCACTTGAACTTTCGCTTCCTTGACCGGAAGTGTGCCAAAATTCAAGTGTAAAAATACTTTTAACATTCAGTGTTTCCATTATTGCGCTCGGACTTTTCATACAAATTCCGAACACAACAACAATTGTTGCTATACCACAGCCGAGAGTTACCAAGTGGCGTGGTATTTTGTCCATAATAATAAGTGCAAACATAAGCACAAATATTACTATGGCAATAATTTGTGATGCCATTTTTCTGCCTCTTTTCTATAAACTATATTTATTATATTAATTTATGACATTTTTTTCAAGTGTAAAAAGCATTTATACAAAAAATATGCACTTCGCAAGGAAGTGCACATAATAATTATTCATCTTCTTCATCTGAAACGACCGGATGAACCTCAACTTTAATTTCGTGAGTCATAAACTGGTCGGCTTTAACAATTGTAACAGTAAGATTTTTATAATCAAATGAATATCCGACTTCAGGTATAATTCCTGTAGTTTCGGTTATCCAACCATTGACGGTAGTTACATCAATGTCGTCTTCATCTTCGAGTGAAAAATAATTTCTGAAATCCTCGAGTGAAGCAGTGCAAAGAACTTTATATGTATTATCTCCAAGCTTTTGGAACTCATCGATTTCTTCATCTCGTTCATCCCAAATCTCGCCGACTATTTCTTCAAGTATATCTTCCATAGTTACAATACCCGAAGTTTCGCCGTACTCATTAACAATAACAGCCATATGATTATGGTCCGTTTGCATATCCTTGAAAAGTACATCAAGGCTGACGGTTTCAGGCACAAACACAGGCGGAAGAAGAATATCTTTGAGTTTAAAGTTCGGTTCATCCTTTTTAAGAAGATAGTCGCAAGAATGTAAAATGCCTATGATTTTATCAGTATTATCTTCATAAACAGGAATACGAGAATAATTTTCATTCTCAATAATGTCAAGAATTTCTTTTTCTTCTGCATCAACGGAAATTGAAATTACCGATTTTCTCGGAGTCATAACATCCTCGGCAGTCATTTTATCAAGTTTGAACACATTTTTGATATATTCAATATCGTCGTGGTCAAGTGAGCCTTCATCGGCACCTGCATCAAGCATAAGAACTATATCTTCCTCAGACACCGGCTCTTCCTTTTCATGAGGGTCAATGCCGACAATGCGCAATACTGCGTTAGTTGAAATGGTAAGAAACCAAATAATCGGCTTCAAAACATTTGTTAAAAAAGAAATAATGCCACATACTGAGTTTGCAAGCTTTTCCTTGTGCTTCATAGCAATTCTCTTAGGTACAAGTTCACCGAATATAAGAGTAAAATAAGAAAGAATAAGAGTAATTACAACAACAGCAACGGTATTGATTACTTTTGCTTTATCAGCTGAAAGGCTGAATGCCTTAACGATGGCAGAAGAAAGCCCTTCGGCAAAGTTATCGGCAGCAAAAGCCGAACCGAGAAAACCTGCGAGAGTTATACCGATTTGAATAGTTGAAAGAAACTTTGTAGGTTCTTCAATAATTTTAAGCATTTTAACTGCTTTTTTATTACCGTCATCGGCAAGTGCCCTCACCTTTTTCTCATTAAGAGAAATAACGGCAATTTCCGTAGCAGCAAAGAACGCATTAAGTGCTATAAGTATAATTTGTAATAAAATTTGTTTAATCATTAATTTGATTTAACCTCCAAAAATAAAATAATTGATAAAAATAAAACTATGAAACTAATTTATATTTCTGTAAAATTCACATAAGCGTTTAAATTTACAATTATTCTTTTTCAAAGGCAAAGAAAACATTGCAAAAAAGCTACATCGAGGTAGCGAATCCACAAAACCATCTCCTTAAATATATTAAATATAATAATATAATTTTTGCACATACAAGTCAATATATAATGCATTTATTTTTACATTATTAGACAGTATTCATTTTTTAGACCATACACTGAGTTCTAAAATACCGTCTTTACTTCCTGCCAAAAACAAAATGTCGCCGGACTTAAAATGATAGTCAGGAGTTATTGTGTCCATAACAACATCATTATTTTCGATAGCAATAATATTAAGTCCGAAGCGCTTACGAAGATTAATTTCTTCGACGCTTTTGCCGATAATTTTATCAGGAACAGTCATTTTAGATACATTAATCTTTTCACTAAGCTGAACAAAATCAAGCATTCTTTCTGTTTCAAGTCTGCTTGCAAGTCTGACTGCCATATCTCTTTCAGGGAAAACAACTTCGGCACCGAGTTTTTCAAGAATCACACCGTGCTCTGTGCTCATTGCTTTAGCAATTACTTTCGGAATACCCATTGAAACAAGATTAAGTGTTGTTAAAATTGAAGTATCCATATGTTCGCCTATGCAAACAATTGCGACATCACAATTTTGTATACCTGTTTCAACAAGCGTTTTTTTGTCAAGATTTTTAACCAAAAAAGCATTTTCGGTAATTTCTCTTACTTCTCTGACTTTTTCTTCATTTCTGTCCATAGCGATAATTTCAGAACCGGACTCTGCTAAATCATATGCAAGCGCAGTACCGAATCTTCCAAGACCGACTATACCATATGTCATTTTATCATTTTTAGATTTTTTAAACATAATTCACCTTATCCAATCGCAATATTACCTTCAGGATAGCTTACCCTTTCACCTCTTGAAAAATACCAAAGAGTCACAATCGTCATAGGTCCGAGTCTTCCTATAAACATAATAATCATAGAAAGAAGCTTTGACAATGAAGAAAGAGAAGTAGTTATACCTGTAGTTAGACCGACAGTACCATAAGCACTGACTATTTCAAATACAATATCTCTAAGTTCAAGCTCAGGTTCAAAAACAGACATTAAAAATGAACCGATAATCACGACACTGATACCGAGAGTAGTTACAACAGCTGCTTTACGAAAAGCATTTTTAGGTATTGCATATTTAAAAGCTTTTTCACTCTTATTAGTCGCTGCCGATTTTATACCTTGGTACAAAACAAAAATTGTGCTTGTTTTAATACCACCACCGGTAGAACCCGGAGAAGCACCAATAAACATAAGCACTAACATTACAATTAAACCGGCATTTGAAAAATCACTTAAAGAAAAGGTGGAAAAACCGGCAGTTCTTGCAGATACACTGTTAAAAAGAGCACCTATCCAAGTAATGTTTTCACTACATTTTAAAAGTAAAGTACCAATTATAATAAGCACAGCACTAACTGTTATTACGACTTTTGAATGCATTGAAAGCTTTTTCCATTTGAATTTATTTGTCCTGACTTCTCTTATAACAAGAAAACCTATACCACCCATTATAATAAGAAAACATGTCACAAGATTCAAATAAACATTATCTTTATAATTTGAAAGGCTTTGAAAATCGCCGAGAATATCGAAACCTGAATTATTAAAGGCAGCTATGGAATGAAAAAGGCTTACACCGACTGCTTTGGTAAAACTAAACTTCTTTGAAAAAGTAACAAAGCTAAGCGCTGCACCTAATAATTCAAAGCTTACTGTTGTTAAAAAGATTTCTTTTATCAGTGAGACTATACCTTTGCCGGAATATAAATTTAAAGCTTCACGCACAATGGTCCTGTTTTTAATATTAACTTTTTTACCCATTGCTATAATAACACCGGCACCAAGTGAAGCAACACCTAAGCCACCGATTTGTATTAAAACAGCAAGAACAAATTGACCGAAAGGTGTAAATGTATTAGCAGGGTCAACAGTGATAAGACCTGTTACACAAACAGCACTTGTGGCAGTGTAAAGAGAATCTATATATTTAAGTTCAACGCCGTCATTAAGGCTTATAGGAAGCTTTAAAACGAGCGAGCCGAGCAATATAGTCAGCGCAAAGCCGAAAGCAATTATTCTTGCCGGTGACTGAGAATTTATTATTTTTTTGAATTTCAATTTTTCACCGTCTTTATAATTCAAAATAGTTTATAATATTATATAGCAAGTGCACAACTTTGTAAAGACATTAGTCAAATAAAAGGACCCTATGAATTTAATCATAAAGTCCTGAGTTTATGCTCCACATTTTTGACAAGGAGAATATCCGTTAGAAATCAGACTTTCTCTGCTTCCCTTATATGTCTTTTTGTTTTTTGCGCTTGTCTTTTTTGCAGAATCACAATTTGGTTTATGAAATTTTTTAGTGTTTATATTAACAATATAGGTTTCGTTATCTGCCTGCGTTGTGGTTGTGTATTCATTTTGACTTTCATCAAGTTTATTTGCGCCGGTTGAATAATCAATAATTACACCGGGTTGAACATTATAGCAGTAAATGTTAAACGATATACCTTTACCTTCATCCTCAACCGAGTATGCCTGCATATGAACACCACTTGCAACTAAGTTGTCACCTTCAAAAACAGGCACAACTTCATATAAAACATGATTATCGGTAATATTGATATAATCTGCAATATCATTTTCAAAAGGCAACATACCATCAACATTGAGATACCTTGTACCGGTAATCAAATTACATTCGTTAGCATTTTCACCGGTTAGTTGGTAACCAATCAAATGACATCTGTTATATAAATACTTGCCGTCTACAAAATCATACTTTGCTATTTGCCAACCGGTCGGTTTAACAGAGCCTATTGCACCACGCTCTTTAGTCGGCATTAAGTCTTTACCTATGCACGAAATTGCATAAGTACAACGCTTGAGTGAATCAAGTGCTCCGTATTCTTCATATGATTTAGTAGAACTCTTTTGTTCATCGCTGAATTGAGGAACATTATCATTAATTTTAACATATGCATTACCATCGTATTCAGGTACATTGTCAATCGTAAAGAATTGACTTGTAGTTGACTGGGCAGTTATATCTAAATCATCGAAAAAATCTTTACCTTGTGCAGAACATCCGACAAGCAAGATAATCGACAGTAACAAAGAAATAAGTTTATTTACTGATTTTAAATTCATCATTTCACCAATTTTTTCTTCTTTTTAATAAAATAATAAAATTTTTTTAATTATCTGACAAAATTCGACAAATTATGCAAAACAAATATTGTATACTTATTTTGAAATAATTTTTGGAGGTGAATTTATGTTAGAGCTGATTAAGGTTGAAGATGTATTTGAAGATACACAAGTAATATTAATGTATGCTACATATGCACTCTTCAACGATACAATCAAAAGTGTAGACATCGGAATTAAAGATGAGGACGGTGACATAACGGAAATCAAAACAATAAAAAGATTCGTTGCTTAAAATCCGTAGAAAATAAGACTGTCAATGACAGTCTTAATCGTGTTGATGCTTTATATGAGCCTGAGCAATTTCTATAATATCGGTAATATGCTCGTCATCGAAGCTGTAATATACCTGCTTTCCGTCACGCCTTGACTTAACGATATTGTTAGCCTTAAGAACGGCAAGCTGATGCGATACAGCAGATTTAGTCATACCGAGTGCATCTGCCAAAGTGCAAACGCAGACTTCCCTGTTATCAAGTGCAAGCACAATCTTTGCCCTTGTCGGGTCGCCAAGCACTTTAAAAAGTGTTGATATTTTATCAATTTGCTGAGAACTTAACATATTAGCATTAATATCATCTATTATTTCTTTGTCAGTAGCAACACAGTTGCAATTATCATTTTCTGCCATTTTGACACCTCAAAAAATATATTATGTTTATTATATATTCTTTGGTGAAAAAA
>JBNMGQ010000004.1:0-51850 GCA_050872345.1 Eubacterium sp.
CATTATACATATATTTTTTACCAATTTCAACACTTTAACACATTTTTAATGATTATACGCTTTAAACAAAGTTAATAAAAAAACTACACAATTGTTATACAATAAGTGTTGAATTATACAAAAGTTTATGATATATTTACTATTAACGGAGTAAAACTCCAAATTTTAAGGCAAAGAGGTAAATTTATGGAAAAACTTAAAGTTGGTATCATCGGTGCAGGACGCATCGGTCAGGTACACGCAAAATCAATTACATACCATATTCCTCAGGCTGAAATCGTTGCCATTTCCGACATTTATGTTGAAGGTGCAAAGAAAGTAGCCGAAGAGTTAGGTATTCCGAATTATTATGAAGATTATCACGAAATTTTAAACAACCCTGAAATCAAGGCTGTTCTTATCTGTTCTTCAACAGATACTCACGCAGACATTGCTGTTGAAGCTGCAAATGCAGGCAAGCATATTTTCTGCGAAAAGCCTGTTGATTTAACAGTTGCTAAAATTAAAAAGGTTATTGACGCTGTTGATAAGGCAGGCGTAAAGCTTCAAATCGGCTTCAACCGTCGTTATGACCATAACTTTGCTGAGATTAAGAACCTTGAAAATAAGGGCAAAATCGGCAAGCTTCAAACTATTAAAATAACTTCCCGTGACCCTGAGCCACCTCCGATTTCTTATGTTAAGGTATCCGGTGGTATCTTCCTTGATATGACAGTTCACGATTTTGATATGGCTCGTTTTATCGGTGGCGAAGTTGAAGAAGTTTATGCTAACGCTGCCGTAACAGTTGACCCTGCTATCGGTGAAGCAGGCGATGTTGACACTGCTCTTGTTGCACTTAAGTTTAAGAGTGGCGCAATCGGTGTTATCGATAACTGCCGTAAGGCTGCTTACGGATATGACCAAAGGCTTGAAGTATTCGGCAGTAACGGTCAGGCAAGCGCAGCTAACGATACTCCTACAAATGTTTCATTTATTGATGACAGTGGCAAGGTTACAGATAAGCCACTCTATTTCTTCCTTGAAAGATATATGCAGTCGTTTACCGACGAAATGACCGAGTTCATTGACTGCGTAATTAACGATAAGCCGACTAAGACTACCGTTTATGACGGCCTTGAGGCTCTTCGTTTGGGTCTTGCAGCTAAGCTTTCTGTTGCTGAACACAGACCTGTAAAACTTTCTGAAATTGAGGCATAATTTATGAAAAGAACAAGACTTACTATGTCGCAGGCACTTGTTAAGTTCCTCGACAATCAGTATATCGAATGTGACGGCGTTGAAACAAAGTTTGTCAGTGGTATGTTCGGTATCTTCGGTCACGGCTGTGTTGTAGGTGTCGGTCAGGCTTTGGAGCAGGGTGGTCATAACCTTAAGTTTTACCAAGGTAAAAATGAGCAAAATATGGCTCTCGCTGCCGTTGCTTATGCAAAGCAGATGGACAGAAAGGCTATCATTCCCTGCGTTTCTTCTATCGGTCCGGGTGCTACAAATATGGTAACTGCCTGTGGCTGTGCCACTGCTAACAGAATACCACTTCTCGTTTTACCGGGTGACACTTTTGCTTGCCGTCAACCTGACCCTGTTTTGCAGCAGGCTGAATTTTTCGACAATTACGGCAGAACCGTAACAGACGCTTTTAAAGGTGTTTGCCACTATTTTGACCGTATTCTTCGTCCGGAGCAGCTTATGACTGCTTGCCTTAACGCTATGCGTGTGCTTACCGACCCTGCCGACACAGGTGCAGTTTGCCTTGCTATGCCACAGGATGTTGAGGGCGAAGCTTACGATTATCCTGAGCATTTCCTTCAAAAGCGTGTATGGCACCTTGACCGTAGACCTATAAGCAATTCTCAGCTTGAGCGTGCTACTGCACTTATTAAGAGTGCTAAGAAGCCTATCATTGTTTGTGGTGGTGGCGTAAGGTACAGTGGTGCTGAAAACGAACTTTTGGAATTTGCAACAAAGTACAATATCCCTATTGCCGAAACTCAGGCAGGTAAGGGTATTATCGATTGGAAAAATCCACTTAATGTAGGTGGTATCGGTGTAACAGGTGGCAAGGCTGCAAATGTTATCGGCAGAGATGCTGACCTTGTTATCGGCGTCGGTACTCGTTTTTCCGATTTCACAACTTCATCAAAATGGCTCTTTAACGAGGACAGAAAAGTTCTCGGAATCAATGTTTGCCCGTTTGACGCATATAAGATGGATGCCGAAGCTATCGTTGCCGACGCTAAAGAAGCCATCACTGCTCTTATCACTTCTTGTGACGGTTATAAGAGTGAATATAAAGACGAAATTAAAGAAGCTAAGGCAGAATGGGACGCTATTGTTGATAAATATTATTCAACCGAGCTTGAGGGTGGACTTAACCAAACTCTTGCGCTTGGTATAATCAACGAGTTTATGGACGACGACGCAATTGCACTCGGCTCTGCCGGTTCACTTCCTGGCGATATGCAACGCTTGTTCAGACCTAAGGAGCGTGGCACATATCATATGGAATACGGCTTTTCAAATATGGGTTATGAAGTTAACGGTGCACTCGGCGCTAAGCTTGCTAAGCCTGAAAGCGAAGTGTATACATTCTGTGGCGACGGTTCGTTCCTTATGGGTCACAGTGAACTTTATACTGCACTTCAGGAAAATTTGAAGATTAATGTTTGCCTTTTCGACAATATGGGATGGGGCTGTATTGAAAATCTTCAAAATAACCAAGGTACAGATACATTCGGCACTGTTTTCAGAGCAAGAAATCCGGAAACCGGTATGCTCGACGGTGATGAAATTGACATTGACTTTGCAAAGATAGCAGAGGGTTACGGCGCAAAAGCGTATACAATTCGTACTTCAGATGAGCTTAGAGAAGCTCTTGCCGACGCTAAAAAGCAAACCGTTTCCTGCCTTTTTGATATTAAAGTTTTGCCTAAGACTATGACACCGGGCTTTGAATCGTGGTGGAGAGTCGGCGTTGCCGAAGTATCAAAGAGTGAAACCGTAGCTAAGGCATACGAAGATATGCAAGCACACATTAAACAAACATTTGACTACTAAAGGAATGTTGATAAAACGGCTAAACCACGCCGAATTATAAGTGTTTCGTAGGGCAAGGACTTACTCCTGCCGAACGAATATTAATTAATTGAAAGGTAAAAATATAATGCTTAATCCTGATAAAGTAAAACTTGCTATTGCTCCAATCGGCTGGACTAATGACGATATGCCTGATTTGGGTGCAGAAAATACATTTGAGCAGTGCATAAGCGAAATGGCTCTTGCAGGCTTTAAGGGTTCTGAAATCGGTAACAAATACCCTAAGGACCCTGATGTTTTGAAAAAATATCTTGACATTCGTGGCTTGCAGATTTGTAACGCTTGGTTCTCATCTTATTTAACTTCAAAGCCTTATGAGGAAACTATTGAAGCTTTTAAGGCTCATTGCGATATGCTCCATAAACTCGGTGCTAAGGTTATCGGCGCTTCCGAGCAGGGCAATTCAATCCAAGGTTGCCTTGATAAATCAATCCTTGACGAAAAGCCTTATTACACCGACGAACAGTGGGAAATCATAACAAAAGGCTTTAACGAAATGGGTGCATATGCAAGGTCAAAGGGTATGTACTTCACGGTTCATCACCATATGGGTACAGGCGTTCAGACTGTTGAGGAAATTGATAAACTTATGGATATGACCGACCCTGAGCTTGTTTATCTTCTTTTCGATTCGGGTCACCTTACTTTTGCAGGTATTGACCCTGTTCCTGTTCTTAAGAAGTATATCAACCGTGTTAAGCATGTTCATCTTAAGGATGTAAGAATGGATGTGTATAACAATCAGGTTGTGCCTAATCATATGTCATTCCTTGACGCAGTAAGAGCAGGTGTGTTCACTGTTCCGGGTGACGGTGATGTTGATTTCAAGCCGATTTTCGATATTCTTGCCGATAATGATTACGAAGGCTGGGTAGTAGTTGAAGCAGAGCAGGACCCTGCCAAGGCTAACCCATTCGAGTACGCTGTAAAAGCAAGAAAGTACATAGCTGAAAATACAGGTTTATAATCGAGATTGTGATAAACCGGCTATAATATTATAATCTCGTAGTGGCGAACATTGTTCGCCGTAAATAAAACAATAAACGGAGTGGATTTTATATCTGCTCCGTTTTTGTTTTGATAGGGTATTGATTTTTGCCTGAATGTATGATATGTTTAAATTATCACATAAAATGCTTTTAAAATGTGATATATTCATATGAAAGGTATAAAATATCACAATGTACGAGAATTTAAAAAAATTCATTCACGATGACAATATTCCTCTTGGTATCAGTTTTGTGGGCGAAACTCTTTGCGATGAAAAGTATATAATCGAGCGAAACGACTCAAGTGTAGCATCGCTTGAATATATTGTTGACGGTGTCGGTACTCTTGAAATTAACGGCAAAACATATCACCCTAAAAAAGGCGATGTTTTCCTTTTGACCGAACACAGCAAGCATAAATATTTTTCGCAAAACGAAAACGGCTGGCACAAATATTTCATCAGCTTCTACGGTCCCATGGTTGACAATTTGATAGAAAATTATATTCCTGATAATACATATTTATTTAAAAATTGCTACCTTGAAAAGAATTTTGAAAGGATTTTTGACATTGCATTTTCAGGTGATGAGGTTTCAAAAATTCATTCTCAGCTTTGCGTTGAAGTTTTCAAGCTGTTCAATTTTATCTATGATCGACGAATGTATGAAAATGAGGACTTGGCAGATAAAATTAAGCACAATATTGAAAATCATATTACAGATGAATTTAACCTTGAAAAATTATGCCGTGATATGAATTATTCCAAAAACCATTTGATAAATATTTTTTCTTCTAAGTTTAATATTACTCCATATCAATATTATAAGGAGTGCAAAATCAAAATTGCAAAGGATTATCTTGTTAATACAAAAATGACTGTAGGCGAGATTTCAAACGCCTTAAGCTTTACTGACCAACAGTATTTTTCCTATTCGTTTAAAAAAGAAACAGGCTATTCTCCGAAAAAATACAGAGAACTTATGAAAGTGTGATAAATCGTAAATACTATTTGATATATTCTACTGAAAAGTATATTTATTTGTGATATTTTATATATTAGACACGAGATTAGAAAGGGGTATTTATGGATAACTTTAGCTTTTATCTTGTGACGGACACTCATTATTTTGACACCTCCTATTCACGCACAGGTCCTGCTTACGAAGAAAGGAGTAAAACCGACCAAAAGTGCGTTGCCGAAACTCCGGCGATTATTGACGCAGGGTTTGAGCAAATTGCAAACGATAGGGATACAAATGTTATTCTTATTCCGGGCGACCTTGTTTATAGGGGCGAATATGAAAGTCATATCGGATTTAGAAAAAAGCTTTATGATTTGCAAAATAAGGGCAAAAAGATTTATCTTATCACTGCCCGTCACGATTATGAAGGTGAATCGGCTGAGTTTATCGGCGATAAGGTTGTGCCGGTTAAAGGTATGCCGAGAGATGAACTTAGAGATTTTTATAAGGATTTCGGCTTTGACAGTGCAATAAGCGAGCATAAAAAGAGTATGTCATATGTTGCTCAGCTTGATGAAGGATTACGACTCCTTGCTCTTAACTGCGACGGCGACTGCAAGGATTTTAAAGGTATTTGGGACGACCAAATGGCTTGGGCGCTTGAGCAAATTAAGGACGCTCACGAAACCGGTAATTACATATTTGCTATGACTCATTATCCGCTTTTGCCGTTTTCGCCGATTATGAATCTTATCGGTGATTCTCATTTGACCGACTGGCAAAAAGTTGCCGACACTTTGGCAGGGGCAGGTGTTGATTTGATTTTCACCGGTCATATGCACGCACAGGCTGTAACCGATTATAAAACTCAAAACGGCAATTTGATAACGGATGTTCAAACAGGTTGCTTTGTCGGTTGCCCGTGTGCTTATCGTAAGGTTACTTTTAGGGATAAAAACACGGTTGACATTAAGTCGTACACCATTGATGATTTTGATTACGACAAGGGTGGCAGGACGGCAAAGGAATATTTTCAGTGGCGCTTTGACAGAATGATTGATGTTAAAATGCACGAGATTTTGCCTAAACCTGTTATGAATATGCTCAACAAACTGACAGTTAAAAAGCTTTGCAATCTTCTTTGGTTCAATCCTGACAAAAGTATTCAAAGCATTCTTGCAAAGGATTTGGGCATTGAGCTTGTAAGGAATATTTTTCTCGGCAATGAACCTTATGTTAAAGGCACACCTGTGTATGATGCCTTTGAAAAGCTTTTAAAAAGACTTCATCCGATTACTCATATTATTGAAAAGAAAATGGGAAGTAAAAACGAAGTCTTAAAAAATCTTGATTCGTTCATTCTCTCTATGATCGGCGATGAAAAGCAAAGAGATTATGACTTAACTTTAAAAATAAATAAACAAAATTTTTGACATTAATTTTAAGGGGTAAATAATTATGTCTAATTCAGCTGGCACTATATTAAACGCAAGTGCCGATAAAAAGAATGTAAAAACAAGTGAATTTATATGGTATCTTATTGCCGTATTCTTTTACACAAATATGACCGGTTTTGTAGGTCAGTATCGTAACGCTTTTTTGGTCGATGTAGTTCAAATCACAAATAAGCAGTCTTCACTTTTCAGCGTAGTAACAAGTATTGTTCCGTTTATACTTAACTTCTTTATTGTTATGTATATCGACGGCAGAAGTATCGGTAAGAGTGGTAAGTTTAGGCCACTTGTAATGCTCGCAGCCGTTCCTATGGGTATTCTTTTGTTTTTAAGTTTCTGGGTTCCTAAGGGTATAACCGGATCGCTTTTGATGATTTATATTATCACCGTTGCCGTTTTGTGGGGCGTTATGAACACCTTCGGTGGTACAATCAATAATGTTGCTGTCGTTATGACTCCTAACCTTAAAGAGCGTGACACCGTTATTTCTTTCAGAGGTATCGTTTCTGCCGTAGGTAATTCTGCATCTCTTGTTATCGTAGTAGTTTTGAACCTTATTTGGAAGGACAATCAAGCACTTCAATTTATCGTTTGCGCAGCACTCAGTGGTGTTCTCGGTATTATCACAATGCTTCTCGGTATGAAAATGACAAGAGAGCGTATCGCATATGATAATGAGAAGAAAAATCCACTTGTAGGCTTTGGTGATATTCTTAAAAATAAGTACGCTTGGACTATTATCGTTTCTGAATTTTTAAAGAGCTTCAGAAGTATTGCAAACTATATGGGCGTGTTCCTTGCTGCTGCACTTCTCGGTTCTTCAAGTAAGTTCTTGCTTTTCGGCTTGCCTACAGGTATCGGTACTGCTGTCGGTATGCTCGTTATCAACTTCCTTCTTAAAAAGTTCGATTCTCGTACACTTTACATTGCAAGTGGTATTTACTCAATTATCGCTAACACTTGTGCTTTTGCCATCGGTTATACATACTTTAAGCAGGGTAAGAGTGGTGGCCCACTTCAAATTGTATTTATTGTATTCCTTTTCTTAATCGGTTTGCAGTTCGGTGCGTCAAATCTTTTGCCGTCAATGTTCCAGGCTGATGTGCTTGAGGATATTGAGCTTAAAACAGGCAAGCGCCTTGACTCGTCACTTCCGTTTGTTATCGGTATTTTCACTATGGTAAGCGGTACTATTGCCGGTGCTCTTTCACCACTCATTCTTTACGGTGAACATTCAATCTGTGGCTATGTTCAGGGTATTGAGGACGGCACAATGCAGTCGCTTAAGACTAAGATTTGGATGCTTTTCTTCTACACAATTTTCCACGGTATTATGATGTTCCTTGCCGGTGTTCCGTTCTTCTTCTATAAACTCACAGGTAAGAGGAAGGAAGAAATCCACGAAGCACTTATCGAACAGCGTAAAAAGTATAATGTTGACAGTGCTGAATAATATTGATAAAATAATTAAATAAGTATTTATTGAAATATTTGCAGGGCAACGGCTTGCTCTTGCCAATAAAATAATATAAAATAAAAAATATCTCTCATCTTCGGTGGGAGATATTTTGCTTTGGGAGAATATATGAAAAAGGTTATAGTTGTATCAAAAACTCATCTCGATTTAGGCTTTACCGACTTGGCAAAAAATATCAGGCAAAAATATCTTGACGCCTTTATTCCTAACGCTATCGATATTGCGAACGAAGTGAATACGGATGACAAAAAGAACTTTGTTTGGACAACAGGCTCATGGCTTATTAATGAAGAGCTTGAATACGGCAGTGAGGAAAACAGGGAAAAGTTACTTACTGCTCTTAAAGACGGTAATATTGCGCCACACGCATTGCCGTTTACACTTCATACTGAGCTTCTTGACGGTGACACCTTTGAGTACGGTTTTTCTATGGTAGACAAAATTGACGAAATCAGAGGCAGGAAAACTATCAGCGCAAAAATGACCGATGTGCCGGGTCATACAAAAGCAGTTGTGCCGTATTTATTTAATAAAGGTATAAGGCTTCTTCATATCGGTGTCAACGGCGCTTCTGCTATGCCCGATGTTCCTGAGTGCTTTTTGTGGAAATATGATGACGTCGAAGTTGTAGTCATATATTCGGGCGAATACGGTGGCGCATATAAGAATGAATATGTTGACGATATTCTCTATTTTGACCATACGCTCGATAATCACGGTGCACAGGGCAAAAATGCAGTTCTTAAAAATATAGAAAAAATCGGTAAAAAATATCCTGATTATGAGGTAGTTGCAGGCACACTTGACGACTATGCCGAAAAAATTTGGGCTGTTCGTGACAAGCTTCCTGTAGTTACAAGTGAAATAGGCGATACTTGGATTCACGGTTCTGCATCCGACCCATACAAATCTGCCTGCCTTCGTGCGCTTATCAGGCTTAAAAATGAGTGGATTTCAGACGGTTCTATGACAAAGGACAGTGACGAGTATAATCGTTTTTGCAACACTCTTCTTTGTATTGCCGAGCATACTTGTGGTATGGATGTCAAAATTGCACTTAACGAGTACAGAAATTATCCGAAAGAAAAATTTAATAAGGTAAGAAATAAAAGCAATTATAAAAAAATTGAGTCAAGCTGGGCAGAGCAAAGAGAGTATATTAATAAAGCAATATCCGTTTTGGACGAGTCACACAAAATTCAGGCACTTTCACAAATTCAAATGCTTATGCCAAAAGCACCTTTTGAAAAGCTTGACGGTAATGCGCCGGCTGAATATCGTGTATCAAAAAGTATGTTGAAGCTTAACTCATTCGGCAATATCGAAAAGCTTGTAATTAACGGTAAAACTGTTGTTGAAAACAATAATCAAAGTGCAATCACATACGATTCGTTCAGTCAAGACGATTATGATTACTGGTTTGAACATTACAGCCGTAACTTGAAGCAAACTGCAATTTGGTCAATTCCTGATTTCGGCAAGCCTAACATTAAAAGGTATAAATACCCTAAGGGCAGATTTGATTATAAATTAAAATCCGTATCGTCAAATCAAGCCGATGCTAAAGCCGAAGTTTTGGCAGAACTTGAAATAGATGAGAATATAACGGAATCTTTGGGTGCTCCGAGGATTTTTCAAATTAAATACACTCTTTTGAGTGATAAGCTCAAGGTTGAACTTTTATGGCTTGATAAGGATGCCGACAGACTTCCTAACAGCATAATGTATCATCTGTACCCTTGTGGCGATAAAGTGTCTTTTACAAAGCTTGACAGGACGGTTGACCCATTTGATATTGTGCAAAACGGTAACAGGAATTTGTCAGCAGTTCAAAATGTTAAGCTTGAAAACTCAAAAATAATTAATTTTGATTCACCGATTGTCAGCATAGGCAAGGGTAAAATTTTGCATTTTGACAATGAATATTCAAAACTTTCAGACGGTTTGACATTTGTGCTTTACGATAATGTCTGGGGCACAAATTTCCCACTTTGGTATGATGATAACGCATATTTCAGATATGAAATAATATAATATTGTCATTTATATTAATACTGAAAATTTTGCAAATTGTTGTAATGTTGAACATAAGTTAATCGAATTAACGGACAATTTAGCGTAAAATAGCAAAAAATGCGATAAAAAGTGAATAAAATTAACAAAAAACAGTGAATAAATATTGCCTTTTGTATTTCTTTATGGTAAAATGTAGAAGAAATAAGAAAAGGAGTTTTATTTATGGATGGAAAAATTAAAGTACTTATCGCAGACAATTCTTCTCCGTTTTCGCTCGAATGCCAAAAGGAACTTGCTCTTCAAGGCTTCGATGTAACTATGACCGAAAAAGACGGAGCCAAGGTGATTGATTTGCTCGATAAGCAAAATTTTGATGTTGTTTTGATTGAAACATTTATGCCTAATGCCGACGCTGTTGAAGTAATGGAGCATTTGGCGCAGTCACCTAAAGAAAGACCGATTGTTACAGTTTTTTCTTCGGTTAATTCAACTCAGCTTGAAACTCAAATAATGGAAGCCGGCGCAGATTATTATTTTATAAAGCCTATTTCTGTTTCTTCCGTTTCAAAGCGAATAACTCAGCTTTCACAGTGGAAAAGCAAAAGTGTGAAGCCGACTGTTAAAGAACGCTTTACGGAAAAGGAAATGGATATTGTAATATCCGACATAATGCGCCAAATCGGTGTTCCTGCTCATATTAAGGGCTACCACTATTTGAGGTCGGCTATTAAGCTTTGTATCGAAGATAACGAAATGCTCTCTTCCGTTACTAAGATTCTTTATCCGACTGTCGCAAAAATGTACAGCACAACTGCGTCCAGAGTCGAAAGGGCAATCCGTCACGCAATCGAGGTTGCATGGGATAGGGGAGATGTTGATGTTCTCTCAAGCTATTTCGGCTACACGATTCAGTGCGAAAGAGGTAAGCCTACAAATTCTGAATTTATCGCAATGATTACCGATAAAATCAAACTGTCTGTTAATTTTAATTAAATTAAAACCGTTTCTTATATCAATTCAATATCAAAGTAAAAAAGGTGCCACTATTTGGCACCTTTTTTATTTATCCTGTTTTTTATTAACTTTATTAAAAGATATATCAAAGCGCCAATCAACCCACCTAAGGTGTTGTAGACAATGTCTGAAAACTGAAAGGTTCCTTTTGAAAAAATAAGCTGGTTGAGTTCAATGAACAGCGAAAACAGAAACGAGAACAAAATTGAAAATTTTAATAAGTAAATATTATTTTTCTCTTGATTCATTAAACAAAAGAAAAATGAAAATGGAAGAAACATCACAACATTACCGATAACCTGATAGTCAAGACCGTTGTATTGAGTCACAAATATTTTCCATCCACTAAAAACATTTTCAAGAGGTGAATATGAAAAGTCTCTTTGTAAAACTGTTTTATAATATACAATAAATATGTACATTAAAAAGAAAAGTAAATATAAATTTTCTTTGCACTGTTTTATATCATTAAAAAAAGCAGCGAAAACTCTTTTTATTCCGTATTTTTTAAATGTTGGCAGTGCCATTATAATTAAAAAAGCAAAAATAAATGCCGGAATAAGTGAAAAAGCGAGTGTTCTTAATATGTCTTTTAGCATCATTATCATAAAAACACCTCTTTATTTGTTGAGTGCTTTTTTAAATACACCGATTAGCTTTTTTCTGAATATAACTGCCGATATGCAAATTACAGCGATAACAATATATCTGATTATGTTAAACTTATAAAGTAATAAGCAAATTCCCATAAATAATAAAACAACAAAGCCTATTAGTATAAAAAATAAATTATTATAAATGTTGCTCATATTCTGTTTTTTCAATATATAACGGTATAGAAAATAGTGGAATATACAAAATGCGATATATGAAAATACAGTTGTATAGCCGGCAGCAATGTAACCGAATTTTTTTATAAAAATAAGATTTAATGCAATATTAAGAACAGCACCTAAAACAGATACGAACATAACATATTGTGTTTTTTCATAGTAAAATTCAACATTGACATAAAAAAGATAAATAAATGTAAAGAAAACAGATGCTGCGACAGGAGGAAATATCCATTTTGCAACTTTATATTCAGGAGCAACAAATATTGTTATAATTTCAGGTCCAAATAGCATAAATACACAAATTAAACCTGCCATAAATGCAACTAAAAAAGTTGCGGCTTTTTTTATATCTTTGCAATCCTTTTTCTTTAATCCTTCGTATAATGAAGGCGCAAATGAATTGTTTACGGCATTGACAAAAAGCGTTATTACAGATGCAAGATTATATGAAACGCCATATATGGCAGCTTCACTTGCGCCAACGATTTTGTCAATCATAATTCTGTCCGATTGACCTAAAACTATTTGGGAAAGATAATGAGGAATCAGTGGAATACTGAAAGTCAGAGCAAACTTCCAAAATGTTTTATTGTAAAATGTTTTTCCTCGTATACTTTGAATTATATAAAATATCAGTCCTGCACAAATCTGTACAATAGCAAATGAGAGTACTCTTGCTTCAGCTTTATACTGAGTCGAAACAACGGCAATTACGCCTAAAATAGGCCCTAATGACGATGTTAAAAGCGTTACTATAATAAGTCCTTTATATTTATATTCATATCTTTGCTTTTGTGCCCAAAAAAGATACGCAGGCTCAAAAAGCATTTGAACGAACATAGTAACCATAAAAAGAGTCGAAAGACCGAAAAGGTTGTTAAAAAAGTTATGAAATAATAAATAAACGATAAAAAAGCTTATTGTAATGCAAGTTGAAAGAGCTTGAATAGAAGAAATAAATTCGTTTCGTTTATTTTCATATTTTGCCATTGCATTGAGTATTAAGCTTCCGGAAAAGTTGAAGGTCACAATAATATTGATTATTGAATACCAAGATTGATAAACAGTAAAATAACCGTATTGTTCCGTAGTCAAAAGCCTTGTAAATATAGGCATTGAAATCATAGTGATTCCTTTTTGAAGCAAATTGCATATGGTAAACCAAATGCCGGCTCTTATTGCAACATTAAGAGAAAAATATTTAGTTTTTAATTGTTTTAGTTTATCCATATTGTTTATTAAAAAGCAATTAACAAGCCTTATTTTTCATCCTTTATTTTTGTTTTTTGGTATGCTTTGTCATATCCACAAACCATACCCAGTATGCACATAACAAATACACCGATACTTGATTTAATGATAGCAGTGCCGATAGAACTGATAATTATAGCAATAAAAATACTGAGTGATAATATTTTTATTGTTTTACTGATTGTTATTTTATTAATAGGCACAAAAACAAATGCAATCATTACAATAAATATTATTGCTCCGATATATCCAAATTCACCAAAAACCATACCTAAGTAGCAGTCATTCAAGAAATTTCCGTTTTCCATATTTAAACCGTATCTGTTTTGAAATCCGTATAATGTGTATAATACGGAATAATTTCTTGCAGCCATATCGGAACCGTATGTTGCAAAGCCTGAACCGAAAGGGAAATATGTTTTTGCTGTTTTTATACCATAACGAAGTAAAATCATTCGTGGGGATTGTGTATCGGCAAGATATGTATCAATTTGCAATTTTGACGCAATTGCAACGAAAACTGACAAAACAGCTATGTTTCCGGGCGTAAATTTAGTTTCTTTTTTATTTCTCCACATAAGAGATAAAACAATATAACAAACAATTACAATATAAACAACACCCTTAGTTGTTAAAAGTATATTGAATGCTGCAAGGATTTTGTATATCGCCATTTTAGTAGGACTTGTATTTGTAAAAAACAAAATTAAAAGACAGCAGGCAATAATAAAACCGTATCGTGCTGCATTGCCGAAGATAAAGTAAAAAGGTGCAATACCATATCTTTTTTCGCTATCTGTCATACCTAAATTAACAAATAAAGATATAGCACCAAAAAGCGAACCGAAAAGTATTAACAATTTTGCAAACGGAGCTAAATAACTAATCATTCGCTTCTTTTTATCGTATTCAGCAACCTGCTTGTATACAATAAAAGTTACAAATATTTTTGCCAGACAAATAAAGTCAACCAATATGGGGAGTGGTTGATTAATAAGTTTATATATAAGATTACCGACAAAACCTAATACCGAGCAGATTATCATAAGAATTAAAAGCGTTAAGTCAGTGCCTTTAATGCCCTTTTTAAATGAAAAATACAATGTGTATGCAATACAAATCAAGCAAAGTGTTTCATCAATATAGGATAGGGCAGGTATGTCTATATGATAGTCGGCAAATAAGCTGAACGGTAATAATATTAAAAACAGTGAAAATATAAATTCTCTTGGTGCAATTTTTAACTTTAGTGTGGGTGCCATTAATTTTATTCTCCAATTATTCGAACGATTTTCTTAAATCTTTGCAGGCGTCCATAAAGATGCCCACATCAACGCTGTAGCTTAAGTATTGAACTCCGATTTCTTTCCACATTTTTAAATCTGCCGGCGTGTCAACAAAAGTGCCGACTTTTTTTCCTTTAGCCTTCGCTTTTTCAACAATACCTTTCATAGCGTTGACAACAATAGGATTATTAACCTGACCCGGAATACCAAGTGATTGCGAAAGGTCATAAGGTCCTATAAATAAAATATCAACGCCGTCAACTTCAAGTATTTCGTCAAGATTTTCTATAGCTTTAATTCCTTCAAGTTGCAGAATGATTAAAACATCTTTTGAGTTTTCAAAAAACTCGTATCGGTCACAATTTGAATAGTCGGCAGCACGCACAAATCTGCAAACGCCTCTCATACCATATGGGTAGAACTTTGCAAATTTAACAACATTTTCAGCTTCTTTTGCATTATTGATTTGAGGAACCTGAATACCGTATGCTCCAATGTCAAGTGCCTTGCCTATTGTATTTTCGGCTCTGTCCTTAAGTCGAATAATCGGTACTGTACCCCTTGCTTCTGCAGCACGAATATTATTTTGTTGATTTTCAATTGTAACCGGTCCGTGTTCCATATCAAGTATAACATAATCAAAACCGGCAAGACCGACTGCTTCAACAAACATAGGGTCACTTGTTTTCATAAAAGGACCATAGACATATTCACCGTTTTCAAGTTTGTCACGAAATTCTTTTAATGTCTTTTTCATAATTACTCCTTGTTTATATATAAACTGTTGTATATCGCATCGGCTATTTGAAAATCTTCTTTTTCGTCAATATCAACTGCTTCAATTTCGTTTACTTCAACAATATATGGATTTTCACCGATTCTACGGTTGAGTTTATTAATGACTTCGCTGTCATATATATAAAATCCACTTGTTTCCTCATACAGTGGTTCTAAGTCCTGGGTCCTCGGAATATTGTTGAGTTCATAGTTAAACGGCTTACCGTCTTTCCATAAAAAGTCTTGCAGTTTTTTTGCTGCGAAAGATGAATCATATTCTCCACTCAGCACTTTATCAAGACCTTTTTCAATGGATTGCTTTGAAATAAAAGGTGCTGTAGTGTGTGTCATAACATAAACATCGGCAGGAACATCTTTCGCAAAAGCACTGAGCACTTCGTTCATTTTTGTTGTGTTTTGGTCGAGCGTTTCGCTTCTTTTAAGATATTTTACACCGTTTGGTATAAATTCCTTAATGCTTTCATTGCTGCAATATACATACACTTCATCAATTTTATCTATTTTTAATAATGTTGATAATATGTAGTAACAAAGAGGTTTGCCGTTTGTAAAAGATTTTGTGTTTTTTTGAGGCAATCTCTGGTTATTAAGCTTCATAGGTACTATTGCAACAATTTTTTTCATTTTTCAACCTCGTATATTTTTAATTGTTTTTGAGTAATTTGTCCAAATCTATACGCTCAAAAGTTTCAAGTTCTCCACCTCTTGTAGCGTTATAAATTTTTATATTATGAGTATCGGCATATTCTTTTGCGCATTTGTATCCTACTCTCATACGAATAGGATTACTCATGGCATTTTTGTCAACAAAGCCACTTTCCACGATATGACTTTTTGAACCTTTTGGATAGCTGCAATCACAGCCGACTAAATATATTTCTTTAAATCCCATATAAACGGCAAGTTCTATAAGTGAATATGTGATTGAATAGCCATCATAAACAATGTTGTAAGCGTTGTCGCTGAATTTTGCGTTATATTCGCCGAGTTTACCGTTAAAGAGGTGATAATTACCGTCATAAGGGAAAGTGATAAAATTGCTCGGAACATTGTAATACTGTAATAACTCGTCCGAACAAAAGGCTGTTTTTATAGGTGCTTTTTTTAATTCTTCTTCCATAGCGCCGTAAACATTTCTGTCTTGTATACCGTAAAATGTAGGCCTGAAAGAAGTTTTGTCAAAAAGTTTAATGATTGAGTTCATACCAAATGTATATTCATTTTTTAAACTTTCAAGGTCATCTATTGTAAGCGACGGACCCGTTGCGATAATAAAACAACGCTTACCGTTATATTTGTTTTCAAATTCCTTCAGTCTTGAAAATCTACTGTCATTAAAACCGTTTTTTCTTTTTTTGATATTTTCTTCTGTTTTTTTCTGTTGTTTATATAATCTTATTTTCCAATATATAAGTCTTGATTTTTCATATAATTTATGCCCCTCAAAAGGCTTTAACATTTTGTCTTTTGCTTTTTTATTCATTAAATTTTATTCCTTTTTCTTTCAAAAATTGCTCTGCTTTATATTTCGTAGTTGTTGTTTTTGAGTAATTTAGGCAATTTTCTACATATTCCTTACTGTTTTGCGACAATTCAAATAAGTCGTTTTCGTTCCAAGAGTCATTAACAATTCCGAGTTTTTTGCCTTTTATATATGTTGAACAATAAGGAACGGATGTTGTTATAACAGGTGTTGCAAGTGAAATGGATTCAACAATTGACACCATATTTAAGTCACTTTGAGTATAAACAAGCATTGCCTTTGATTTTTTCAAAATTTCTATAAGCTCATTGTGTGAAAGCTTGCCGGTGAATATAATATTGCTTTGTATATTAAGCTTTTTTACAAGTGCTTCAAGGTTACTTCTTTCTTCGCCGTCGCCCATAATGTAAAGTTTGGCGCTTTCGTCATATTTTTTCACATAATTTGCAAATGCAGTAATTGACTTGTCAATTTGCTTTCTTGCAATAAGCTGTGAACTTATTGCAAATCGATTTTCCTTTTCAGTGCACGGCTTGAATTTTTCAGAGTTTACACCGTGGTCGATAATTGTGTCGCTTACATTTTTGCAGTATTTTGAAATGAAATTTTTAGCCTGCTCACTTCGTGCAACAACAAGTGCTTTTTTAAAAAACAGCTTTGCAATTATTCCGTACCAAAATTTTGACGCATAGCCGTGCATAATACGGTTATGCTTGCCGAGTTCCTGCCAAACAATCAAATTTTTAGGGCTGTGAACGGCAAGACTTAAAGAATTGAGCGAGAAAACTTCGCTTGTAATGATTAAATCAAAGTTGCCTGCCTTAGCGATTTTCTTTGTTTCCGGGCAGTAGGGAAGTGAGTGAGGAGGGCAAAGCTTGGTGCACTTTGTTTTCATCCACACTACATTAAAAGGATAATCTTCGTCACTTATCGGCTTGTACAAATCCGACGCAGCCAAGGTGACATCACAATCTTTTTTTAAAAACGCAAGGCAAAGGTCGTAAATCATAGTGTCCTTTATCGTATTAACTTTTTTGATATTCCTGTTCTCGTTAGTGTAAAGAATAGGGTTAACAATTAATACTTTCATCATTTTCCTGCTTTACCAAATCACCGTAAACGGTGTTAAATTTATAGTCCATAGTCAAAACAGAGTTGGCAAAGTCGTAGCCGTTTTGACCGAGCTTGATTCTTAAATCGTAATTTTCAATAAGCTTTACCAAATCAAAAGCAAATTCGTTTATGATTTCTTCTTTTGACTGATTTGTGTTTACAAAAATACCACAGCCGTTTTCATTCAAATCTCTTGAAAGGCTTTGATTAAGCGCAACGATAGGCAGCTTGTTAGCCATTGCTTCAACAAAGACAGCGCCACTGCTGTCCCTAAATGTAGGGTGAACGAAAATATCTGCATTTTTATAAATATCTGCTATCTCGGTATAATCAACCTTACCCTCAAGCGATATAAATTCACCGATACCGTATTCGTCGATTTTCTTTTGTGCCTGTTCTGTAAGTTCGCCTTCACCGTAAAGGTAAATGTGGTATTTTTTATCGGTTTTGATATTTTTTACAACATCTATCAAAAGCATAATACCCTTAAGTTCGATAATTCTGCCGAGGTAAATTATATCTATTTGTTCTTTTTCCTTATGCTCAATATCAAGGTTTTTCATTTCAGGGCTGATTGCAATGTCGCAAAGCTTTTTGCACTTTTTCCCTGTTGCGCTTTCAATTGCTTCTTTGGTTTCGTCATTAACCGTGTATACTTCATCAAATGAATTGATTTGCTTTTTGTAGAAATTAAATTTTGAAAACGCTTTGCTTACGCTGTCCCTAAAGTTTTCGTAACTCTTCTTTTTGTTATAATATGACCTAAGAGCCGGCGCAGTAGTTTGACCTCCACCTACAGGACCAAAGATAGTATAGGCGTCTTTAATCTTGTACATTTGACCCGTAATTCTGTAATTACCCATAGAAATGTGATGAATAATGTCAAATTTAATGCCACTGTTTTTTGCCCAGTTGTATGCAACCTTTTGCCAAAGAATATAATATCCGTGATGAAAAATCGAATGCTTTTCCCTAAACCAATCAAGTGCCCTCGGAACTTCAACAATTATCAGCTTGACATTTTTTAATCCGAACTCTTCAATTCCTTTTCTTGTGGCTTCTTCGTTGAATGTTCGTGTAAGGATATAAATTGTGCTGTCAGGCAATTTTTCACTGAGCGTTATTACCCAGTTCCAACCTACGGCATCCTCCGAGCCTTTGTATGGGTTAATACTGTATGCAGATAAAAGAATGTTCATCTGTGCTCCTCTTTTTAACTAAGCTGTTTTGCAATGTCAGCGTCAACTATTTCTTCGCCTGTTTTGTCCTTGAGCTGTTCTCTCGATTTTTCGGAAAGACCGTCGTTGATTACTGCATTCATATCACAAGTCGAAAGCTTGTCGAGTTCTTCCTTGGTTACCTTGCCGTCACGGTAGTCACGGCAAATTTTATTTTCATACATTGAGTATTTGTTTTCCTTGAAGAATCTGAGAAATTTATGCTTGATAACCCATGTTGCAGGCACCCAAATGTACTTGTGCATAGCAGGGGAAACGGAGCCTATCATCCAGCATTGCCTGTCGCAGTGGCGAACCTTTTCCCTTACCTTGTCAGCCTGTTCACTGTTCCAAAGAGTGTCCCAATCACTTTCGTTAAGGTTGCCCATAACTTCCTTTTCCTTAGTGCCGTTGCAAGGCATAACATCGCCGTACGGGTCAATGAAGAATGTGTCAAAAGCCATATCGCAAGGCAAAAGCCTTTTTTGACCGTATATGTAGTTGATTAAGCCGTGGTTGAAATATGCTCTGAACCATTTTTTAGGCGAATTTGATTTTAAAAGTTCGTTGATAAGACCTTCAAATTCCTTTGCGACCATAGGTCTGTCTTTAATAATATTTTTAGCTTCAACAAAATAGAATGAATTGTGAAGCGAAGCAGTCGCAAATTCCATATTCATTTTGTCGCTTAATTTGTAAAGTTCAACAAGGTCTTTTGCGTTTTCATCCTGAACCGTCATACCGAATCCGACATCCGGATGCTTCATCTCAACAAGCTTTTTAAGCGTAGTGTATCCACGGTTAAATCCGTCGTCAAGACCTCTGATTTTATTATTCGTTTCCTCTAAGCCTTCAATAGAAATACGAATACCTACATTCGGAAATTCCTCGCAAAGCTTGATGATTCTGTCGGTAAAAAAGCCGTTTGTCGATATAACAATACGGTCGCTTTTTTTGTAAAGCTCTCGTACAATATCGCTCAAATCTTCACGAATAAAAGGCTCACCACCGGTAATGTTTGTAAAGTACATCGGTGGAAGCTTCTTTATTGTCTCTACCGTAAGCTCTTCCTCAGGCTTTGACGGCTTTTTGTATCTGTTACACATATTGCACCTTGCGTTGCAACGGTATGTAACTATAACTGTTCCATTGAGTTTTTTCATCCTTATTTCCCCAATAACATTAATGTTTATATATTTCTAAAAGCTTAGTTGTGTAAGCTTCAATATTGTCAAAATTTTTGTTTAAACAGTTTTGCACCATTGTGTTCAAAAGTGATTTGTCGTCAAGCTTTTTAATTGCTTTTTCAAGCGCAGCACTGTCGTTTGGCTCAACAAGAAATCCTGTTTCGCCGTCGTCGATAAGTTCAGGTATACCACCGATTTTTGAAGCAATTACGGGTGTGCCGTACATAATGCTTTCCATAATCGAGAACGGGCAGTTCTCGTACCAAATGCTCGGATAAACGGTGCACTTTGCTTTTCTTATAAGCGTTTCAAGTTCTTCGCCTGTTTTAAAGCCTATGTTTGTCAGGTTTTCTGCACTGTTAACTTTATCCTCAATCGGACCCGAGCCTGCACAAATAAACTCTGTGCCTTTTGCATTTATCAGTGTGTCAATTCCTTTTTCTTCGGCGAACCTGCCAAAGTAAAGGACATAATCTTCTTTTTGAGTTTCTTTTTTATCTACGCTTTCAATAAAGTTATGAAGCGTAGTTGTTTTATTTTTAAAAATAGGATTCGTGTCAAGTTTAGACTTTATAAAATCACTGCAACAAATAATGTTGTCAATCCTGTCGTAAATCTTGTTTTTGTTATATATCTCGGCTTCAAGTGTACCGAGAACTGATTTAAGCGTGGAATTATGAATACATTTACCTTTGGTGCAACTTTTAAAGCCGTCTGAAATGCACTTCTCACAAGGTGTGTTTGTATGTATATCCATCATCATATGATTAGGGCACACAAGCTGATAGTCGTGTGAGGTGTAGACAAGCTTAATTTTTCTGCCGTACTTTTTGTCGTAGTCCTTTACGGCATAAATAATACTCGGCGTAAGTTGGAAGTTGAAGTTGTTAAGGTGAACCACATCCGGTTTAAAATTTTCAAGAAGCTTAAACATTTTTGCCCTTGCTTCTTTTGAATAAATTGTTTTGATAGAAAGTTTCAGCTTTTTTAAAGCATTTGAATTATGAAAATCCATAGTTTCGGTGTAAAGATCAAGTGAGTTTGAAACACACCTGTCAGGGTGCTCCATACCAAAGTATTCAACTTCGTTGCCGAGATTTTTTAAATATTCACCGAGTTTAAGCATATATGTTTCCGAGCCACCGTTAGGGTAGAGAAACTTGTTAACCATTAAAATTTTCATATTTTCACCGTTATTTTTCATAAAGCTTCAGTGTCTGTTCAACAACACTGTCCCAGTTGTATTTGTTGCAAATATAATTTGAAGCGTTTGCTTTATATTTTTTTACTTCGTTTTCGTTATTAATCGCAAATTCGAGTTTGTTTTTTAAATCGTCAATGTTGCTTTTTTCAAAATAAATTGCATTTTCCTCGCAAACTTCCGTGCACTCTGCAATGTCTGAAGTGATACAGCAGTTGCCGTAACTCATTGCTTCAAGAAGGCTTAAAGGCATACCTTCAAGGTCACTCGGAAGAACATAAACATATGCGTTTGAATAAAGTTCTTCAAGAACTTCTCCTTGAACAAAATCCGTAAAAACGATATTGCCGTTGCCTTTTGCAAGCTCTTTAACTTCTTTAACATATTCACTTGTGTGGCTTGCACCACCTGCTATAACAAGCTTTTTGCCACAGTCAAGTTCATTATATGCTTTGATTAAATAGTGTATTCCTTTTTCAGGTACAATCCTGCCGAGATATAAAATATAGCTGCCCTTACTTAAACCGTAGAGCTTGTTGATTTCATCGTCTGGCTTAATGACCGGCTTGTCAACAGCATTTGGAATGTAGACGGTATCTCTGCCATATGTATCTTTAAAATACTTTTGTACATTTTTTGAAAGCACGATTACTTCGTCTGCATATTTTGCTGCATTTCTTTCACCGTATTTTAAAAACTTAGTTGCAAAGCCACCCCATTTTGACCTTTGCCAGTCAAGACCGTGAATCGTTACAACAACCCTTTTGCCGAAAAGCTTCGGTAAAAAAGACATTGAAGCAGGACCTTCTGCGTGAATGTGAACCACATCACACCTTGAAAAGCTTACTCTGATTGCAGAAAGAATACTGTAAACGATTGCGTTTAGCGAACTGTTTTGGAAGGTGAAAACTGTTTTAATCTTAACATTTGAAAGTAAATCCATACCGGTTTCACTGTCAAATTTACTGCCGGACACATGGTGACCTTTCCTGTTATAAACAGTGACATCGTTGCCTTTTTCTGCCATACGGCTTGCAAGGTTTTCAACAACTATTTCAACTCCACCTTCACGAGACGGTATTCTTTTGTGACCGAACATTGCAATTTTCATAGTTTTTCCTATCTGCTATTCTGCACCCTTGTGGGTGAGAACAACGCCGACTGTTTTGAAAAGAATTTGAATATCAAGCATAGGCGACCACTCGTCTATGTACTCGCAGTCAAGCTTAACAACTTCTTCAAAATCCTGAATGTCAGACCTGCCGGATACCTGCCATTTGCCTGTAATACCGGGTTTCATTGAAAGACGCCTTTTGTGGTGGCTTTCGTATTTCTCAAATTCATCAACTGTAGGAGGTCTTGTACCTACAAGGCTCATATCACCTTTTAAAACATTCCAAAATTGAGGAAGCTCGTCTATACTTGTTTTTCTTATGAATTTGCCGACCTTTGTAATTCTCGGGTCATTGTCCATTTTAAACATATGACCGTCCATTTTGTTTTGCTCCATAAGAGCCTTCTTGCGCTCTTCGGCATCCTTGTACATTGAACGGATTTTGTAAATATTAAATATTCTTCCGTTTTTGCCGACTCTTTGCTGTTTAAATATTAACGGACCCGGTGATTCTATCTTAAGTGGAATTGCAACTATAAGAATTATCGGAAGTGATAAAATCGAGCCTACCAAACCACCTAATATGTCAATGCATCTTTTAACGGCAAGTTTACCCGGGTCAATAACTGTCGGCGCAAGCTGTGCCATAGGATAGCCGGAGTTTACAATACAGTTAATATTGTCGTATTTACTGTCGGCAATGAGATTTTCAAGTGTAGGAATGTTGATATTAACCGTAACACCCATATCCTCAAGCTCTTCGATAAGCTCGCTTGCATTTGGAAGCATATTCATATTTTCAACATTTATGTAAATTTCATCAAGGCTTGCAGTCCTAATCCAGCCTATTATGCTTTCAATGTTTGCAACTACAGGAATGCCACAAACCTCAAATACCGGCTCACCGTTTTCAAGAATGAAGCCGTTTTCATTAAAGCTTGCGTCAATCAGCGCAAGGGCTGTAATGTTTTTTGTCCAATTTTCTTTAAGCTTAGGTATAAATTCATTTGCTCTTTCATAAGTGGAAATAACACCGACTCTTGTGGCAAATTTGCTTTTTGATATGCTTTTGAGCATATAGTGCTTAAAGATATATCTGCCGATAAGTGAAAAGGAAATGTAAAAACAGAAAGATGAAATAAAAAGATAACGAGAGTCGATAAGTGGATTTTTCGTCAAAATTAAAAGTGTGCCGAAAATGCCGTAGGTTAAAAAGCAGTTTCTCAGCGTGCCGAAAAATTCAAAGCTTCTGTCTCTTTTTGAAAAGTCAAGCGACGAAGAAAAGAATAACGATACCGTTACCATGGAAAGTAACAAAACGACACAGTATTCAATTCTGTTGCTTCTTGTATGTGGGTCGATTCTCGATATAATCAAGCCGAAAACGAGAGCCGACATACAGTGGGCAAGTATAAGCGCTATTAAATTTATTGCAAATTCAAGCTCTTGCTGAAATCGTTTTTGACTGTTCATTTTTCAACTTCCTGTCTAAAATATCAATGTTGTGATTATTTGTAGTTGTAATTGTAGTTGTAGCTGTAATAGCCGTATTTTGACTTGTATTTGTATCCACGGTATTTGCCGTAGCTGTAATATTTCATACCGTTTGCTTCTGTAGCGTCGTTGAGAACGAAACCTACAATATTTGCACCGAGTGACTGAAGCGACTCAACAGCCTTCTTTGTGCTTTGTGTGTCAGTAACACCTGACTTGATTACCATAATGTAGCCGGTGCTCTTTGTTGCAAAAGCAGTAGGGTCGGTAACAAGGTTAACAGGTGGTGTATCGATAAACACACAGTCGTAATGTTGCTTAACGAAAGCCAAAAGTTTATCTGTGCGTTCGCTTGCCAAAAGTTCCGATGGGTTTGGAGGGATTTTTCCGGCTGTAAGAACCGAAAGATTTTCAATATCTGTTTTTGATACGGTTATGCTGTCGGTAAGACCTGCAAGTATTTCCGAAAGACCGTTTTTAACAGGAATTGAGAATAATCTGTGAAGCGTCGGGTTACGCATATCGGCGTCAATCAAAAGTGTTTTCTTGCCCATTTGTGCAAATGAAACAGCCATATTTACCGAGTTGATTGACTTGCCGTTGTTAGCCGTAGGACTTGTTACAACGAATACAGGGCAATCTTCACCTTGCTGTGAGAAAAGCAGGTTTGTACGAATTGAGCTGTACGCTTCTTTAACTACAAAAGGAGAAGCCTGGCAAAGTATTTTCTTTTGGTCATCTTTTGAAAAATGTGAAGCTTTATTTTCCAAAGTCTTTTTTGATTTATTAAAAGCCATTGTTATTCTCCTTTCTTAATTTGACTTGCAATCTGTTCCATTGTTGCACCGGTTGATATTTCCTTTTTATCTTCGGCAGGCACCAAGCGAGGTACAGTACCTAAAACAGGAATGTTAAATTCTCTTGTCAAATCACTTTCGCTCATGATTCTTGTGTCGAACAATTCCTTAACGAAGCATACAGTAAATGCTAAAACAAGAGCCACGGCAAAACCGATTAAAACATTCTTTTTAAGGTTTGGTGATGACGGCTTTGTAGGAATTGAAGCGTAGTCGACTACTTCAACACCACCGACTTTAAGTACTCTTACGATTTCCTGAGGCGCAAGCTCTGCGATTGTGTTTGCAATGTTTGTTGCAAGCTCAGGGTCGGAACTGCTTACATTAACCTGAAATGCAAGTGTGTCCTTAACAGCAGAGCAAGACATCATCTTTTTAAGCTGAGAAGCAGTGATTCCGTTACCGAGTTTGTCAGCCACCTTACTTCTGAAAGTACCGCTTTCAACAACGAAAATGTATGTATTTACAAGCTTTTCGGATGCATCAAGGTCACTTGATGTAATTGTACCCGACGAGCCTACAAGGTTGTCGTTATTGTTATTAACATAAAAGCTGACGCCGGAAGTGTATTTCGGCTTTATAAAAAAGTTGGTTACACAGCCTGCAAGCGCAGCACCGATAAGCGCAACCACAAGTATGATTGCTATTTTTTTCCTCAGCATTAAGAATATTTTTCTTAAGTCAATTTCTATTTCTTTGTTTTCTTCCATAGGTACCTCCAAATATATAGTTCCCTATATAATAAATAATATATAAATATATTATAACAAGCATATGTATACTTGTCAAACAAAATAGTTCACAAAATATACATCTTCTTTTTATGTATTATTAATAAATAAAAAAGAGGACGGTGCTTATGAAAAGACCGTCCTGCAAGCTGAATTTTAATTATAATTCATAGTCGATAGCTACCGAAGTTTCGGCAACCGAATGCATATGCTTTTTTACAACCGAACAATGATATTCGTCCTTTTGATATTCTTCAAGAGCATTTGCATCGTCAAGAGTAACCTGCAAAATAATGTCGTAAGAACGAGGTGAATGGAGAAAGTCCACACCAACCTCAATACTGCGAAGAAGAGGTACATTACCCTGCATAGATTTTAAAATATTTGCTGCCTTTTCACATTCCTCCAAGCTGTTGTCTTTAAGCTTGAAACATACGATATGCTTAATCATAACGGTTCTCCTTTGAAAAAATTAGTACTTTTTGTCGAAAAAATAAAAAATTTAATAAAAAAGAAGCCGACATAAAAATCGGCTTCAAATTTGTTATTTTGCTATATCCGAAGCTCTCGATTCTCTGATAATATTAACCTTAATCTGTCCCGGATATTCCATTTCGCTTTCAATTTTCTTAGCAATTTCATGAGCGATATACGGCATCTTTTCGTCGTTGATAACTTCAGGTTTAACCATAACTCTGACTTCACGACCTGCCTGAATAGCATACGCTCTTTCAACGCCGTCAAAGCTTGTGGAAATCTCTTCAAGCTGTTCCAAACGCTTGATGTAATTTTCAATGTTTTCTCTTCTTGCGCCCGGTCTTGCAGCAGAAACTGCGTCGGCAGCCTGAACGAGGCAGGCAACAACTGTCTTACACTCAATTTCGCCGTGGTGAGCAGCAATAGCGTGAACGATAGCGTCACTTTCCTTATACTTCTTAGCCCATTCAACGCCGAGAGCAATGTGAGAGCCTTCCATTTCGTGGTCGAGCGCCTTGCCTATATCGTGCAAAAGACCTGCACGCCTTGCCTGCTTTTCATCTGCGCCAAGCTCGGCAGCCATAAGACCTGCGATATAAGATACTTCAAGTGAGTGTTTAAGTACGCTTTGACCGTAGGAAGTACGGTATTTAAGCTTACCCAAAAGCTTAACAAGTTCAGGGTGGATTTGACCGCAATTGGCTGAAAGAACAGCCTTTTCGCCCTCTTGCTTAATGGTTGCGTTAACCTCTCGGGTTGCCTTGTCAAAGCACTCTTCAATCTTAGTCGGATGAATACGACCGTCTTGAATAAGATGCTCAAGTGTAAGCCTTGCAATTTCTCTTCTGACAGGGTCAAATGAGCTGATTGTAATAGCTTCCGGTGTGTCGTCAATGATGAGTTCAACACCTGTAATAGTTTCGATTGAACGAATATTTCTGCCTTCACGGCCGATGATTCTGCCCTTCATTTCGTCGCTTGGAAGAGCAACAACCGAAACAGTTGTTTCAGCCGTATGGTCTGCTGCGCAACGCTGAATTGCAGTTGAGATGATTTCCTTAGCCAAAACTTCGCTTTGGTCTTTAATCATCTGCTCGTTTTCAAGAATACGCTTGCTTTTTTCAGTGTCTAACTGCTCATTGAGGTTGGCAAGAAGCTGGTCCTTAGCCTGCTCCTGAGTAAGACCTGAAATGCGTTCAAGCATATCAAACTGGCTTTTCTTGATGCCGTCGATTTCGAGTAGCTTATCATCAAGCTGTTTTTGCTTGTTGCTGATATTTTCATTTTTCTTTTCAAGAGAATCAGCTCTTTTGTCAAGATATTCTTCTCTTTGAGTCAAACGATTTTCTTGTTTTTGAACTTCGCTTCTTCTTTCACGGATTTCCTTATCGGCGTCAGAACGAAGCTTATGTATTTCGTCTTTTGCTTCAACGAGCCTTGCTCTTTTTGTAGCTTCGGCTTCTGTCAAAGCGTTATTGATAATAGTTGTGGCTTGCTGAGTTGCAGAGCCGATTTCTTTCTCGGTTGTCTTTCTGCGGTGTTCACCACCGATAACAAAGCCTATAACGCCAAAAACTATTGCACATATCAAACCGACAATAATCGGTATAATAACACTACCCATTAATCAAACAGCACCTCCTTCTTTTGTTAATTTTAATTTCATTATTACTCGAAATTTACCATCAGAAAAGGTACAGTTTATAATGCAAATTTTACTAAAAGTCATACAAAAAGACATAACAATATGTAAAACTTATCTAATAATATACACCTATATCTTGTATATGTCAAGTTCTATTGAAGCAAAAATATACATATTGTTAATTGAAAATTTACCCATATGCTCAAAAAAGTGAGTGTTTAAGCGAAAAGTCGCAAAAATGTGTTGACAATAAATTTTTTTAGTGTTAGAATGAGGGCAAATCGATGACAAGGACATGATTTGTTTTTCAAACGGCTTAAAGAGAGTATGCGTTTGGTGTGAGCATACAGTCGCAAAACATTTTACCACCTTTGAGTGCCGTTAATACCGGCCGGTTGCTTCCGTTATAAAGCGTACGAGTGGCATAATTTTTTGATTATGCAATTCAGGTGGAACAGTGGATTATTATTCACCCTGATTTTATATCAGGGTGATTTTTTTATTTCAGGAGGGAAACATTATGATTATTAAGTTAAAAGACGGCAGTGTTAAGGAGTACAGCGCACCTACAACAGCTGCCGAAATTACTAAAGACATTTCAATGGGTCTTTACAGAAATGCTTGCTGTGTTCTTATCAACGGCAAGGTTTGCGATATTCGTACAGTAGTTGACAGTGACTGCGATTTTGAAGTGCTCACATTTGACGATGAGGACGGTAAAAAGGCATTTAACCATACAGCTTCTCATGTTATGGCACAGGCTGTAAAAAGGCTTTATCCAAACGCTAAGCTTACTATAGGCCCTGCTATTGAAAACGGCTTTTATTACGATTTTGATATTGACACTCATTTCACTCAGGATGACCTTGATAAGATTGAAAAGGAAATGAAATCTATCGTTAAGGAAAATTATCCTATTGAAAAGTTTGAACTTCCTGTTGACGAAGCAATCAAGCTTATGGAAGAAAAGGATGAGCCATACAAGGTTGAACTTATCAACGAGCACGCTGCAAAGGGTGAGCCTATCAGCTTTTATAAGCAGGGTGAGTTTACCGAGCTTTGCGCAGGTCCTCACATTCCTGAAATGAAGGTTATTAAGGCATTTAAGCTTACTAACTGCACAGGCGCTTACTGGCGTGGCGATGAGAAAAATAAGATGCTTTGCCGTGTTTACGGTATTGCTTTCCCTAAGGCATCAATGCTTGAGAATTACCTCAATATGCTTGAGGAAGCTAAAAAGCGTGACCATAACAAACTCGGCCGTGAACTTGAACTTTTCACAACTGTTGATTATATCGGTCAGGGCTTGCCTATCCTTTTGCCGAAGGGTACAAAGATTATCCAAATTCTTCAGCGTTTCGTTGAGGATGAAGAAGCAAGAAGAGGTTGGCAGCTTACTAAAACTCCTCTTATGGCTAAGAGTGATTTGTATAAGATTTCAGGTCACTGGGACCACTATAAGGACGGTATGTTCGTTTTAGGCGATGAGGAAAAGGATAAGGAAGTATTTGCGCTTCGTCCTATGACTTGTCCGTTCCAGTATCAGGCTTATCTTAACAGAGCCCGTTCATACCGTGATTTACCACTCAGATATGACGAAACTTCAACTCTTTTCCGTAACGAAGCTTCGGGCGAAATGCACGGCCTTATTCGTGTTCGTCAGTTTACAATCAGTGAAGGTCACCTTATGTGTACTCCTGACCAGCTTGAAGATGAGTTCAGAAGCTGTCTTGAACTTGCAACATTTATGCTTAAGACTCTCGGTCTTTATGAGGACGCTTCATTCAGATTCTCTCAGTGGGACCCTAACGACCGTGACAAGTATATCGGTACAGAAGAACAGTGGGACGAAGCACAGTCAAAGATGAAAAATATTCTTGACGACCTCGGTGTTGATTATAAAATCGGTATCGGCGAAGCTGCTTTCTACGGCCCTAAGCTTGATATTCAGATTAGAAATGTATACGGTAAGGAAGATACACTTATCACAATTCAGATTGACCAAATGCTTGCAGAAAAGTTCGGTATGGAATATGTTGATAAGGACGGTACAAAGAAGAATCCTTATATTATCCACAGAACTTCAATCGGTTGCTACGAGCGTACTCTTGCTTATCTTATTGAAAAGTATGCAGGCGCTTTCCCAACTTGGCTTGCTCCTGTTCAAGTTAAGCTTCTTCCTATTGCCGACCGTCATTATGACTACCTTAAGGAAGTTAAAAAACAGCTTGAATTAAAAGGTATTCGTTGCGAAATCGACGACAGAAGTGAAAAAATCGGCTTCAAGATTCGTCAGGCTCAGCTTGAAAAAGTACCTTATATGCTCCTTGCAGGTGACAAGGATATTGAAAATAATACCGTTTCACTTCGTACCCGTTCGGGTGGTGACAAGGGTGCAATGACTCTTGATGAATTTGTTGAGAAAATTCTCAAAGAAGTTGATTCAAAATCACTTGAACTTACAATGTAAGTTTACGGACTTAAATGAGGCGAACTGTGTTCGCCCGACAATCACTCCGATTGCTTTCGCAATCACCTCCCTTTTCAAAGTAGGCTCAACAAGGTTTAATGATTTTAAACTTTTACACATTAAGACTGTCTGATTATTTTAGGCAGTCTTATCTTTTAGGTGATACTATGCAAACAGTTGATGATGCACTTATTAAGCTTTCAAAGTCAAAGTTTCGTTCGTCTTTTCATTTGAAGCAAAAGGATATTGATTACATAGACGAAAAAGGTATGGATAAAATCAGAAGCCACGCAAATGATTTTATAAAGAAAAATCTTGCGCCTGCTTTTATTCCTAATGACGGCAAGCAAACTCCTATGAAAAATCATCCTGTTTTCATTGCTCAGCACGCTTGTGCGTGTTGTTGCCGTGGGTGCCTTGAAAAATGGTACAAGGTGCCAAAGGGCAGACAGCTTACACCGACGCAACAAGAAAAAATAGTCAATCTTCTTATGGCTTGGATTGAAAAAGAATACGAAAGGAATAAAAACAATGACTGAAAAAGAAAAAATGCTTTCGGGTATGATTTACGACCCGACGGTTGATGAGATAATGAACGAGCAAACGGGTGTTGCAAATTATATGAAAGAGTATAACTCTCTCGGTCTCGGCGACGAGCAAAGGATTGAAGAACTTTTACACCTTATGCTTGCCGAATGTGGTGAAAACTGTTATTTGCAACCACCTTTTTACGCTAACTGGGGTGGCGCTCATCTTCATATCGGTAATAATGTTTACGCCAATTTCAATTTTACTGCTGTTGACGACGGCAATATTTATATCGGTGACTATACTATGATAGGACCCAATGTTACTGTTGCTACAGCAGGTCATCCTGTTTTGCCTGAGCTTAGAGAAAAGGCATATCAGTTTAATATGGATGTTCATATCGGCAGAAATGTTTGGATAGGTGCCGGCGCAGTAATACTTCCGGGCATTACAATAGGCGATAACAGTGTTATCGGCGCAGGAAGTATTGTTACAAAAGATATTCCGGCTAATGTTGTTGCAGTCGGTAATCCGTGCAGGGTTTTGCGTGAAATTAACGAACACGATAAAATTTATTACTATAAGGACAGAAAAATAAATAACTGAATACATACAAAAAACAAGGGCTCATTTCATTGAAACGAACCCTTCAGACTGTTGATAAAGTGGCTAAACCGTGCCAAATTATAAAAATGCAGTCAGACTGTTCGTAGGGCAAGGGCTTGCTCTTGCCGAAAATAATTTTAAACAGTTACTATTTTAAAAATGGCTTGGACATCGAGTCCAAGCCATTTTTGGCACTTTTTGTCTTTTGCTCAGGGGCAGTACCATCGTACAGCACCCATTCGCAAAATACAAAATTTATCTCACTTTCTCAACATTCTCCAGCGTGTAGAAATTTGTTGTTTGACTTTTTCTACACGCTGAAAGGTTCGCTTAAACGAACCCTTGTTTTTTATTCATCTGATTTTTCCTGTGCTTTAATGTCAGCCGATGAAAGGTTATAGATATAATCTATAAGCTTGTCCTTATTTTTCTCTTTGTTAATCTTAATTACGCTGTTGCCGTAAATCGTTGCGTAATCCCATGTGCCGTCAAACGGTACGCTTGTTTGGTGAATTTTGGTAACGCAAGTGCCGGCTTTCGCAACAAAACTTAAAATCTGACCTTTTGAAAGGTCTGTTTCAATATACGGTGCACTGTTGTATGCCATTTTGTAAAGCTTAAACGGATTTGTCATTGCTTTTTTGAGAATTGCGCTCATAACGGTACGCTGTCTTTCTGTTCTGACAAAGTCGGTGTCAATCTTTCTTATTCTGCAATAAGCAAGTGCCTGCTCGCCGTCAAGCTTGTTTTTACCGGCTTCAAGCGTAACATTGCCGTAGCGCTTAGGGTGGTTTGTAACTTCCTTGGCTTCCTTTTCGCTTACATCGATTTTTACGCCACCAAGACTGTCAACAAGTACCTTGAACATTTCAAAGTCTGTTACAACATAGCCGTCAATGTTTACGCCGAAGTTGTACTCAATAGTTTCAACAACATTTTTGTATCCACCGTTTGAGCAGGCTGCGTTAAGCCTTTGCTCGTATTCAAGCGACGGAATGTAAACCCAAGTGTCACGAAGAAATGATACAAGCTTTATGCAGTGATGCTTTGAGTCAACGCTGACGAGCATCATAGTATCACTTCTTGTTTGCTCTGCTTCCTCGTTGCTTCTTGCGTCAACACCTAAAAGCAGAATGTTTTTAACCGAACTGTCGTTTTTAAGTTCGCTTGCAGTTACATATTTGTCCTCCTTCTTTTCGTCGTAGTTGACACGACCGAGGACAGGGAACACCGAACCTACAAGTAAAATTACAAGTACTAAAATAACGGCAACGATTCGTTTAGCTTTCTTCTCTTTTTTGCTTGACGAATGCGAAGTTTTGTGATTTTTACCACCTTTACCGTTTGAGTGGCTCGGTGTAAAACCACTGCCGTGATTTCTTGAAGAAGAGTGCCTTGGTGAACTGTTTTTAGGTTCTCTTTTAAAATCGTCTATAGTTTCACTTTGAAATTTAATATCGTCGTTTGGATTTTGCTGATAATTTTGATTGCTGTAATTTCTTCTCTGATTGTCAACCACTATGTCGTCTCTTTTTTTCGAGTTGAAATCAAGGTCAACTTCCATAGGTGAATAGTTGTAGTAATCTTCGTCTTTAGGAACTGTTCTGTCAATATCTTTTCTTCCCCTGTTTTTAGGGTCAAAATCTTCGTTTTCAAATCGTGGCATAGTTCCACCTCCAATTCTTATAGATAATACTACAATATTAAAACTATTTCAACTGTCATTTTGTAAAATGTGTTGACACGGCTAATAAATTACTTTAAAATAGAAGATGCGAGTTGACTTGGCAATTGCGTGCTGTTAATTCAGTATGAGGAAAGTCCGAGCAGCGCAGAGCAGAATAACGGCTAACGGCCGCCGAGGGTGACCTTAGGGAAAGTGCAACAGAGATATACCGCCTGTTTTCAGGTAAGGGTGGAAAGGCGAGGTAAGAGCTCACCGAGGAAGTGGAGACATTTCCTGCCATGTAAACCCTATTCGCTGCAACATCGATCGAAGGGTTGTTTGCTCGACACATAACTTCAAAGGATGGCTCGATTGCAAAAGCAATTTTGCAACTAGATAGATAATTGCCCACGACAGAACTCGGCTTACTGTCAACTCGCTTATATTTTTTAAGGGGAAATTTAATATGCTGGTTAATATGAGTAAGCTTTTAGCCGATGCTCAAAAGGGTAACTATGCAGTAGGTTCGTTTTCCGTAGCTAATATGGAAATGGTACTCGGTGTGCTTCAGGCTGCCAAGGAGCTTAACGCTCCCGTTATTTTGCAGATTGCAGAAGTAAGGCTTAAGCAAAGCCCACTTGAAATTATCGGTCCGCTTATGGTGGCTGCCGCTAAGAATGCCGATACTCCTGTTGCTGTTCACTTTGACCACGGCAAAACTATAGAAAAAATCACGCAGGCGCTTGAGCTTGGTTTCACTTCCGTTATGTTTGACGGCTCTCATCTTCCACTTGAGGAAAATATCAAGGTGACAAATGAAGTTATTGAAATTGCCAAAAAATACGGTGCAAGCGTTGAGGCTGAAATAGGCTGTGTTGGTGGCTCCGAGGACGGTAGCGAAGATATAGCAATCAACTGTACAAGACCGTGGGACGCTGTCAGGTTTGAAAATAAAACAGGTGTTGACGCTTTGGCTATTGCAATCGGCAATGCACACGGCAATTATAAAAGCACACCTAAGCTTAGGTTTGACATTCTTGAAGAGGTTGAAAAGAATACTTCTGTTCCACTCGTTCTTCACGGTGGTACAGGCATCACACCTGATGATTTCGTTCGTTGCAGTCATACCGGCATTAAAAAGATTAATATTGCAACTGCCACTTTTGACAGTGTTGAGTATACCGTTAAAGACGCATATGAAAATGACGAAATAAACGGTTACTACGACCTTCAGGCTAAAGAAGTAGAAGGTGCTTATCAAAATGCAAAACGACACATTTTGATTTTCGGTACAGATAATAAAGCGTAATATTATTTTATAAGGGGTAAAATTTTTTATGAAGTATGTAGATTTTGATATGTCAAAGCCGATTGACTTTATTCCAATCGGCAGAATTGCTATTGATTTTAATCCGACTGATATGTATATGCCACTCAGCGAGTCGTCGAATTTCAATAAATATGTCGGTGGTTCGCCTGCTAATATTGCAGTCGGTCTTGCAAGGCTCGGTTGCAAGGTTGGATTTTGTGGTTGTGTAAGTAACGACCAGTTCGGCGACTTTGTTGTAAATTATTTTGAAAAAGAAGGTATTGACACTTCTCATATCACAAGGGCAAAGAACGGTGAATGTATCGGTCTTACATTTACTGAAATTCTTTCTAAGGAAAAGTCATCAATCCTTATGTACCGTGACAATGTAGCCGATTTTTGTATGACTCCTGAGGATATTGACGAGGAGTATATTGCTTCGGCGAAGGCTATTGTTATCAGTGGTACTGCTCTTGCCAAGTCACCTTCAAGGGAAGCTTGCCTTAAGGCAATGATTCTTGCTAAGAAGAATAATGTTCGTATTATTTTTGATATTGACTGGCGTGAATATACATGGAAATCAAAGGATGAGGTTGCCGTTTACTATAGCCTTGTTGCTCAAAATGCAGATATTATTATGGGCTCAAGGGAAGAGTTTGACCTTACCGAGGGTATCGTAGGCGTTAAGGAGTCTGACCCTGAATCTGCTAAGTATTGGCAGTCGTTCGGCGCTGCAATTTGCGTAATCAAGCACGGTAAGGAAGGCTCAACAGCTTATACTAACGACGGTAAGTTTTATTCAATCAAGCCGTTTCCTGCCGTTAAGCTCAAAGGCTTCGGTGGTGGTGACGGTTACGGCTCATCATTCCTTTACAGCCTTCTTCAGGGTAAAGAAATTATTGAGTGCCTTGAATTTGGCTCGGCTTCTGCTTCTATTCTTATTTCTGCCCATTCCTGCTCCGACGCAATGCCAAGCGCAAAGCAGGTTGAGGACTTCATTAAAAAGAGTAAAGAAGAATACGGCGAAATGGTCGCAAGAGTATAATTTAATATGCATACAAAAAAAGCAGACTCATATGAGCCTGCTTTTTCTTTTATATGATTCTTTGGCAAATAAAAATCGGTGGGCGAACACTGTTCGCCACTACGGTGTTGTTTATTTTGGTTTGGTTAATTACCAACTGCCACCGCCGCCACCACCGACGCCGCCACCGGAAAATCCTCCTCCACCCGAGGAAAATCCACCGGTTCCTGAGCCGGAACTTGTAGGCATTGAAACCATAGCATTTGAAGCCGTGTACATAGTGTCCCTCATAAAATTGCTGAACATAACATACTGATACGGATAATAGCCGTAGTACCAATGTGGCTTTTCGATTGCGATGCTCTCAAATTTCTTCATCCATTTGTCAGACACTCCAAGCACATACGCATACGGCAGTATGTTGTAAAAGTACGCAGGATTTTCGTCAACGAGTGCTTCAAGCTTATCTTTTTCGGCAGTTTGGATGAAGTTTTTAAAGCCTTTGATTTTACCGAGAATTTCAACTGCTTCGTCGGTTCTTCTTCTGATAAAGAACGAGAAAATAAACGAAACAATGCAAATCACTATTCCGATAACGGTTAATATAAATTTATATTTGCCGTCAAATAAATTTGAAAAATTATAAAGAGCGGCAAATACACCGGCTATTGAAAGCACCCAGCCGAGCATCATAAAATTGAGTGATTTTATGTCGAAAACCTTTTTTCTGTTTTCACGCTTGTTGTATATTTCACGAATGATATTGAGCGTTAAGTAAAAATCATCTTCGAGGTCGGATTTGTAAATTTTGCTTCTGCTTCCGTTTTTAAACAGACCGTTAAAGAAAATCTCTTTTGCTCTGTCGGTGCCGTTATATTTGTCTTGAAGTTTGGTTATTGCAAAATCGGATTTGTGCCTGCTTTTTGACTCGATTTCTTCAATTTGAATGTATCCTTCGTTTGCAAGCTCAATGAGTAGGGGAGTCAGCTTTTCGTTTTGCGAAATCACACCGTCAACCCAAAAGGCTATATCGGCACTGCTCATACCGTTCGGTGGGTAAAATTCAACCGTTTGAACCGGCTTTTTGTCCTTGCCGTATTTTGCCCATAAAATAAATACAACAAGCAAAATTAACGCAGGGATAACGACAAGTAAACTTAGCTTGAAGTTATAAAGAGCCTTGTTAAAATAAAAATAACCTTCTTCAAGTTCAAGCCTTACCGTTAAAGCTTCGTTAGGGTCAAGCGTTCTTGTAACCGAGCCGGTTATAACATTGTCCTTAACACTGTAGTTTATGTCGTGAGTGCCGACGGTACCGTAGCGACCGACGGAAAAACCAAGCTTGTTTTTGTCAAACTCTTTCGGCATAGTGATTTTGAATGTTACATTTTGAATGTAAGTATCCCAGCCGTCGCCGATAATGTTGTAGTAAAACTCGTCGAAATCCTTGTTAGGGTCCTCGCCGAGAATATATCTGTACTTGATAGTATAATCGTGTTTGCCTTCAACATAAGTGTCGGCGTCACCGATTTGAAGCACATAATTTCCTGCTTCTTTGCTTATGTTACAGTTTTCGCTGACTTCAATGTCTTTAACTTTAGCCTTAACGCTTTGCGAAGAACCGTTTGTGCGCTTAACTTGATTTCGTGTCGGTATCGTTCTGTATATTCCGTGTCTTTGCTCGTTAAAGTAGGCAGAAATATGCTCCGTAATATCAAAGCTGTTGTCCTCGTTTACATTCATTTCAACATTGTATGAGGTGAAGTAATAAGGAACATAATCATAGCTTTCATCTGCAAAAGCAGGTATTGTACTGCTAAAACAGAGGATAAGAGCAAAAGCTATACCGAGTAATCGTTTAATTCTTTTCATCAAAATTCTACCTTGACATTTTGTCTTTCGCTTGTGTCGTCAATAACGAACATTGTCTTTTTGCCGAAGTTGAACATTTTTGCAATAATGCTTGATGGGAACATTTCAACCTTGTTGTTGTAGTTTTTAACTACTGCGTTGTAATATTTTCTTGCGTTTGCAATATCGTTTTCAACGCCTTTTAACTGAGCAGAAAGGTCAAGGAAATTTTGGTTTGCCTTAAGGTCAGGGTACTGCTCTGCAAGGACTGAAAAGTTAGGCATACTTCTGCCGACTTGCGCATTGACACTTACCTTTTCTTCGTCGCTGAGAGATGAGTAGTTGCCGTTTCTTGCCTTGATAACATTTTCAAGTGTTTCGGCTTCGTGCTTAGCATAGCCCTTAACAGTTGCGACGATATTCGGAATTAAATCCCAACGCTTTTTCAGGTAAACATCCATTGTTGAAAATGCTTCTTCTACGCTGTTTTTGAGCCTGATTAATGAGTTGTAGGTAGCAAAAAAGTAGATGACAATAAGTAAAACTATTACTGCTATCACAATTGCTACAATTGCGCCTGTGTTCATAAATAACACTCCTTAAAATATATTTTTACAAATTTAATATAACATACTTATATATTATTTTCAATATGTATAAAAATAAAAAAAGCCACAGAAAAATCTGTGACTGAAAATTTGTTTTTTGTCACTCACTTATGAGTGACTTTTCATTTACATTTTGTGAGATAAGAATTCTACGAGCCTTTTTGCAGGAACAAACGCAAATCCATTATCTAACACATTAAATATAGACTTCATAAAAATTCCTTCTTTCTTTAGTATTAAGTTGTAAATGAATGCGACCGAGTGTCGCTTTTAGGTGGTGTGCTTTTTATCTGTTATATGCCTTGTCTAACTCGGCAAGGATTTTAGCACACTTAATAAGTTGTTTAAGCATACATATAACCTCCTTTGCTTTTGTGCCTTCATTATAGCACAAAAAAATCATTTGTCAAGCATATTGCACAAATAATCGGTCTGATATTTGTATAAGATGACGAAAACATTGTATTAAATTACCAAATGAAAAGCACGATTATTGTATACTATGCACAACAAAAAGACTTGCTACATTTTGAATGCAACAAGTCTTTAACAGTTTTATTATATTGGCGTTTAAGCTTTTTGGTTATTGTGACAAATTTGGATTTCTAAATCAGAAGATTATTTCGTATGTTCATCAAGAGTCAAATAATATGACGGCAAAAAATTCTCTCTGAAATATTTAACCTCGTCAAGGTCAATGGCGTCAACCTTTTTCTTCTGAGTTTCAAGTGCTTTTTCAAACTCACGGTTGCCCATTCTGTCCTCTTCAATGCATTTGATAAGCGCACTGATTTTATCGGCTGCCTTAACAAGCTTCCAAAGTTCAATATCCTCGTCCTGCTTTTCAAAGAAAGGCTTGTAATCGTCCTTAAACTCATCCGGAAGCATATCAAGAAGCCTTAATCCTGCCGTGTGCTCAATGTCCTTGTACACATTCTTAATGTCGTCATTGTAATATTTAACCGGTGTCGGCATATCACCTGTGATAACTTCGGTAGTGTCGTGGTAAAGAGCAAGCAGGGCAGCACGCTCAGCATTGTAGTTTTTGCCGAATTTCTTGTTACCTATAAGTGCAAGTGCGTGGGCAATAACGGCAACGCAGTGACTGTGCTCTGCAATATTTTCCTTTGTAGCATTGTTCATCAAAGCCCATCTGTCGATAAGCTTCATTCTGTTAACCATTGCGAAGAAATTACTGTTCATTTTTTTCTTCCTTTGTAACGGCAATTCCGAGTTCGTCAAGCTGAATGTCATCAATGTAACTCGGTGCGCCACTCATAAGTTCACTTGCGTTTTGAACCTTAGGGAAGGCAGTTACATCACGAAGACTGTCGGCGCCGCAAATGAGCATTGCAAGTCTGTCAAGACCGATACCCATACCACCGTGAGGTGGAGCAGCATACTTGTATGCTTCAACAAGGAAGCCGAATTTAGCGTCGATTTCTTCTTGCTCCATACCGAGAAGTTCAAACATTTTGTTTTGAAGCTCGCAGTCGGTAATTCTCATTGAGCCTGAAGAAAGTTCTGTACCGTTGAGAACAAGGTCAAATGCTTTTGCTCTTACCTTGCCCTTGTCGGTGTCGAGATATTCAATGCACTCTTCCATAGGCATTGTAAACGGATGGTGCATAGCAAGCCATTCACCTGTTTCCTCGTCGTATTCAAAGAACGGCATTTCTGTAATCCAAAGGAAGTTCCATTTGCCTTCAGGGATAATGTCGAGTTCCTTTGCAACGATAAGACGAAGTGCACCGAGAATTGAAAGAGTGTCACTTGTTTTGCCCGATACGATAAATACGCAGTCACCCTTTTCAACATTAAGAGTGCTGATAAGTTCGTCAAGCTCGCCGTCTTTTAAGAACTTGTTGAAAGAACAGGTAGGTGCTTCGTCTGCCCATCTGATATAAGCAAGACCCTTTGCACCGATACCTTTTGCGTGCTCGGTAAGTTTGTCAATTTTCTTTCTTGTATATTTTGAAGCTGCGTCTTTTGCAACGATTGCTCTTACCGAACCACCGTTGTTAATAGCGTCGTTGAATACTACAAAATCAGTCTTTTTCGCCCAGTCGGTAATGTTTTCGATAAGCATACCGAAACGAGTGTCAGGCTTGTCGGAGCCGTACTTTTCCTGTGCTTCGGCAAAAGTCATACGAGGAAGAGGGAAGTCAATGTCAACATCGATAGTTTCTTTCATAAGCTTTTTGATAAAGCCTTCTGCCATTTCCATAATATCGTCTGTATCAACAAATGACATTTCAAGGTCGATTTGTGTAAATTCAGGTTGTCTGTCGGCTCTTAAGTCCTCATCTCTGAAGCAACGGGCAAGCTGAATGTATCTGTCAAAGCCGGCAATCATACAAAGCTGCTTGTAAATTTGAGGTGACTGTGGCAAAGCGTAGAATTTGCCGTTATGTACACGGGACGGTACAACATAGTCTCTTGCGCCTTCAGGAGTTGACTTAATCATCATAGGTGTTTCGATTTCGATAAAGTCGTTAGCGTAAAAATATTCTCTTGCGATTTTTGCAATCTTGTGACGCATAAGAATATTTTTAGTAAGCTTCTCATTTCTGAGGTTTAAGTAACGGTACTTAAGTGTTGTTTCATCGCCGACTTTTTCACTTTTTGCAATTTCAAAAGGTGGTGTTTCAGCCTTTGAGATGATACGAAATTCTTTAACCATAATTTCAATGTCGCCGGTTGCAATCTTGTTTGTTTTGCTTTCACGCTCGCAAACAGTACCTACGGCTGCTACAACATATTCTGCCCTTACGCTTTGAGCCTTGGCAAATACTTCACGGTCGGTAGCGTCGTTAAATGAAAGCTGAACAAGACCTGTTCTGTCCCTTAAATCGATAAAGATAAGGTTGCCGAGGTCACGCTGCCTTTGGCACCAGCCGAAAAGTGTAACTTCTTTGCCTGCATCTTCAAGCCTGAGTTCGCCACAATAATTAGTTCTTTTAAGTCCTTTTATAGTTTCCATTTTATCAGTAAACCTTTCAATTATACTTTATTCTTCTTCACTTTTGTTAAGACCGAAGAGTGAGCCGAAGTCAAACTCTTCACCGTTGATTTCAAGGTCGGCAAGCTGGTCGTTAAGCGAAATGTTATAAAAACCACTTACAAAAGTATCAAGTGCAATTTCTGTTTCTTCACCCGTTTGCATATTCTTAAGCTTTGCAGTCTTTGTTTCAACTTCGTTGTCGCCGATAACAACATTGAACTTGGCACCGAGTTTGTCGGCATATTTCATCTGTGCTCTGACACTTCTCTGATTAAGGTCGAGGAGAGCAGAAAAGCCTTCCTCTCTCATATCCTTGGCGATTTCAACAGCCTTGAGCGTTGCTTTTTCACCGAGAGCAACAATAAACAAATCAGGCTTCTCAGCTTCAGGAAATTCACAACCCTGTGCTTCCATAAGAAGCATAAGCCTTTCAAGACCCATACCAAAGCCGAGTGACGGTGTGTGCTGGCCACCGAGTTCTTCAACAAGACCGTCGTATCGTCCACCACCGCAAACAGTACCTTGTGCACCGATTGAGTTTGAAACAAATTCAAATACAGTTTTTGTATAATAGTCAAGACCTCTTACTATTTGAGGATTGATTTTATATTCAATGTTTTGAGCGTCAAGGTATTTTTGTACCATTTCAAAGTGCTCTTTACATTCGTCGCAAAGATAGTCGATAACTACAGGAGCGCCCTCGGCAATTTCACTGCAAACAGGACTCTTGCAGTCGAGTATTCTCATAGGGTTTCTGTCAAGTCTGCCTTTACAGGTGTCGCAAAGCTCGTCTTTTCTTGAAGAAAAATATTCCTTGAGCGCCTTGTGGTATTCTGCACGGCATTTAGGACAGCCGATAGAGTTGATTTCAAGGCTCAAATCCTTAACGCCGAGTGTGTCAAAAATAGATTTTGCAAGCGCAATGATTTCAGCGTCTGCAAGTGGTGAAGATGAGCCGAAGCACTCAACACCGAATTGGTGGAACTCTCTGAGTCTGCCTGCCTGTGGCTTTTCATATCTGTAGCAAGAGGTGAGGTAGCAAACTTTTTGTGGAAGCGCCTCGTTGCAAAGTCCGTTTTCAAGGTATGAACGAACTGCGCCGGCTGTACCTTCCGGTCTTAATGTAATAGACCTGCCACCCTTGTCATCAAATGTGTACATTTCCTTTTGAACTACATCTGTAGTGTCGCCTACACCACGCTGGAAAAGCTCGGTGTGTTCAAAAACAGGAGTTCTTATTTCCTTATAGCCGTATTTTGATGCAATATCAAGAACTGTGGCTTCAATATATTGATTTTTGTGAACATCTTTAGGTAAAACATCTTTTGTACCTTTGATAGCTTTTGTAATTAATGCCATATCATTCTCCTTTTTAATATCATAAAAATAGGGTGAGCAATTAACTCACCCTGTTAATTTGTTATTTTGATGGGTTGTATCTTGGGTTTACAATTTCTCTCCATTCAAAATCGCCACGCTCAACGCCACGGATTAATGCTTCTGCTGTTGCAATGTTGGTTGCAAACGGAATGCTGTGCACATCGCAAAGACGCAAAAGGTCATGGTCGCTCGGTTCGTGTGGCTTTGGTGAAAGAGGGTCACGGAAGAAAATCAAAAGGTCGATTTCGTTACAAGCGATTCTGCTTGCGATTTGCTGACCTCCACCTTGACTTCCTGCAAGAAAACAATTAATCTTCAATCCTGTTGCTTCGCTTACAAGTTTACCCGTTGTACCTGTTGCGCAAACATCGTGGCGACTGATGATACCACAGTAAGCAATACAAAACTGAACTAACAATTCTTTTTTGGCGTCGTGTGCAATTAATGCTATGTTCATATATTTTACCCCTCTCGTAATTGTGTGTTTAAGTCTTTTTTACTGATTTGGCTTTTTATCCTGTTTTTCAATCAATTCTTAATTATTTTATCACATAAATTAATTATATTCAATAATTATATTGCAAAAAAACGCCCATTTTATGCGAATTTATACAATTTTACGGCAAAAGTGTACCAACTTTTTGATTGGTTTTGGCATCTGTGTTGTTTTGATACCAATAATTTATAATGTCGGCAGTCATTTCTGCTGTTTCCGTACCTGAACCTGCAAGCTCAACAACACTGCTTACAGCAATTTCAGGATGCTCATACGGTGCATATGTGATAAGGAAACCGTTGTTTCTCTTAACGCCGTTGACTACAACTTCCGAAGTACCTGTTTTGCAGGCAACTTTCGTTTTCATATTGCCGAAAATGAGATACGGACCACCGTTTGTTGCAACAAGTCGCATACCTTGATGAACGGTATCAAGTGTTGATTTGCTCAAGCCTACCGTTTCGGCAACATTTTTAGAGTTGTCCGTTACGCTTCCTGTAGCAGAAGAAATGACAGACTTAACAAAATGAAGTTCGTATCTTGTGCCACCGTTTGCGATAGTTGAGCAGTAGTTTACAAGCTGAAGCGGAGTGAAAAGGTTGTCACTCTGACCGATAGCAGTTTGAAGCGTGTCACCGGCATTCCAAATGCCACCGTTGTTCTCTCTGTTTTCAGGTGATGCAAGTACACCTGACGATTCGGCGATTTCAACACCTGTTTTTTCACCCAAGCCGAAGGCTGAAGCATATTCGTCGATTTTGGAAATTCCGAGCCTCATAGCGCAGTTGTAGAAGAAAATGTTGCAAGAATCACGAAGCGCAGTCCTTACATTTTCACCACCGTGTGCGTTGCCGTGAAGACATTTGAATTTCTGACCTCTGTAGGTCATTGTACCACCACAGCTGAATATTGTGCTCGGCGAGATTGTGCCTTCTTCAAGCGAAGCACTTGCCACAACAGGTTTAAATGTAGAACCCGGTGCATAAGTACCCATTGCAAATCTTGACCAAAGTGGATTACGAGGATTTGAAATAAGCTCGTCGTATTTGTCGTAATAATCGTTTAAATCGTAAGTAGGGTAGGACGCTGCTGCAAGAACATCACCGTTGTTGACATCTTCAACAACAACTGCACCTGCCGACGAAGAAGCGTCAACCGAATTACATACGCTTTGAAGCCTTTTTTGTGCAAGTACCTGCAAGTCACGGTCAATTGAAAGTACAACAGTATTGCCCTGAATAGGTTTTTTCGTGACTTCCTGCTTAATCTGTCCGTCCTTTGTTATGGTGATTGTAAGTTCACCCGGTGTACCTCTAAGCTCATTTTCACAAGCCTGTTCAATACCGGATTCACCGATTTGGTCTGTAATTTTGTATCCGTCGTCTTTGCGCTCGTTATATTCTTCGGCGTTAATCTTTCTTACCGTGCCCAAAATATGAGGCGCAATGGTTGAGTCAACATACTCTCTGTAAGCAACTATTCTTACATCTGCACCGAGGTAAGTGTCTTGGTCCTCTTTAATCATAGCAACTGTTTCGTCGCTTACATCATCTGCAATGGTAACAGGATTTTCGTATGAAAACAAAAGCCTTGTAAGTTCATACCTGATATTACCTATTTTAAGTGCAGTTTTTGTGTCATAACCTTCAATCTCATACTTTTCTATCATTGCGTCAAAACAGTTTTGCGCAGTTGCATAAGGTTGAAGATTGAGCATATCGGCACTTTTCATTGTGGCAATATCTTCTTTTTTGCCCTTAAATTTTATTGTGCCGTTTTTAGTTATTTTAAGTGGTAAATTTTGCGCATATTCTTCGCCGTTTTTTTCAAAAAGCTTGATAAGATTGTAAATTATTTCATTTCTTCTTTTGTTATCCTTTTGAGAAGGGAAGAATACAGCGTTTAATATAATCGAGTTGCCCTGCCTGTTTGTTACAAGTGAATTACCGTTTCTGTCAACGATTTCACCCCTTGCAGCTTCAAGCTCAACAACATATTTGTCTTCTGTATTATTTTGTGCAGCATAAAATGCATTGTCTTTAATTTGAATGTTAAACAGGTTTACACAAAACGAAAAAATAACTAAGCAAACCACTATCAAAGCAAAGACGCTTCTGCCACTTTTATATTTACTTTTCACGATTTACTACTCCTTGCTTGATAAAAGCTGAATGATTAATTATTTTTCTCCTCAATAACAGGCTTAGGTTCCTGATTTAATTTGCGTTTTATCGGCTTCAAAATCAAATAAATTAAAGGCGTCAAAACCAAGGTGTAAATAACACAAGGCAGATAGAAGGTGAGAAGCGTCATCTCTCCACCCTTAACACCTTTGATTACGATAAAGAACAACCAGTATAAAAAGCCGTAAAGCACTGTCGTAACACTTATCGATACAAAGCTTGTAATAAATATATCTCTTGCAATGTAGGTTACAAGCGCACTTGAGAAAAAGCACATAACAGCGATGTATATGCAGTTAAAGCCCATATGCACACCTGAAGTCAAATCCCATAAAAGCCCTGCGAAAAGACCGAGAAGCGCACCGTTTCTTTCATCTTCGCCCATAGAAAGAATGACGGTTACCGGCAAAAGCAAAAAGCATCTTGCACCGTAAATTTCAGGGAAAAGACCACCGACATTTTGAAGCAAATCACAAAGAAGAATAATAAGGCAGTAGCATATATATTTAATTGTCTGTTGCCTTCTTGTCATTATTCTCCCTCACTTTCGCTGTAATTTGTAAGAATAAGAACAGAAGTTAAGCCGTTAATATCAGTGCCCGGTTCGATAGTAGCATAGCTTGAAATGTCAGTGTCCTCGTTGCTGATGTCCTTAACCGTGCCGATAATGATACCTTTCGGCATTTTCTTGCTTATACCTGCCGTTGCGATAATTGAGCCGTACGAAATCTTAGTGTCGGAGCTGAGATTTTCAAACTTGCAAACACCTTTTTTTGCGAGGTCGGCATCACCCGAAACAAAGCTTAATTCATTAGTTGAAATATCGTAAGCCGAAACGGAAAAATCAGGATTGAGTATAGTATTTACAACGCTGTAAGTAGGATATGCTTTCTTTATAACACCTACAAGATATTTGCCGTAAAGCACAGCAGCGCCGTCTTTAACGCCGTTTAAAGTACCCTTGCTGACTGTGAATGAACTGTAAGGATTTGCACTGTCTCTTCCGATAACGGAAGCTTCTGCAAAGGTGAAATCCTTGTGTTCCTGCTTAAGACCGAGTGCGTCCTTGTACAAATCGTTTTGAGCCTTAAGGTTATTGTAATCGGCAAGCTGGTCCTGAAGCTCACCGAGTTGCTTTTGAAGTGAATCTATTTTAGCGTCGTATTCAGCGTTACCTTTTGCGCTTTCGCTTATGTGGTCAATTCCGTTTGAAATTTTACTTGCCACCCAGTGAGCAGGAGTAAAAATAGTGCCGATTATACCACTTTGCGCAGTTTCGCCGTGGCCGTTGGCAGCACAGATAAACATACCTGCAAGAAGCAAAGCAATAATTGCAATTATAATTTTGAAACGACTGCTTTTAAAAAGGTCTTTCATATTTATTGTCCTTCTTAGTTTTTGGTCTTTTACGCTCTTCTGAGCTTGATTGATGTTCCGAGTGCAACACAGTCAAGTGGCTTTTCAGGAATATGTACCTGAATTTTGGTTTCCTTTGCAATAAGCTCCGGTAAACCTCTAAGCTGGCTTGAACCACCGGCTACATAAATGCCACGGTCAATAATGTCTGCTGCAAGCTCAGGAAGTGTAACCTCAAGAGTTTCCTTAATAGCTGCAATAATTTTTGATATAGGTTCAGCCAAAACATCTCTGATTTCACTGCTTGTAATTTCGACACTCTTTGGTAAACCGTCTGTAAGGTTTCTGCCCTTTACATCCATAGCGCCTTCGCCGTCATATTCACTTGCAGAGCCGATTTTAAGCTTAATGTCTTCGGCAGTGTTTTTGCCGATAAGAAGATTATGCGCACGCTTCATATAGTTTACAATAGCTTCGTCAAATGCGTCGCCACCTACTTTAATGCTTCTGCTTGCAGCAATACCGCCAAGGCTGATAACTGCAACATCACAGGTACCGCCACCAATATCAACAATCATTGAGCCGGTTGCGTCGAAAACAGGAAGCCCTGCGCCGATTGCAGCAGCCATTGATTCTTCAATAAGCTCAACATCCTGCGCACCTGCACTTCTTACTGCGTCCTCAACTGCTCTTCTTTCAACTTCCGTTACGCCACTCGGTACGCTTACAACAACTCTTGTCCTTGTAAACAAACTTCTTCTGCTTGAACGGAAAATGAAACTTCTGAGCATATCCGAAGTCATATCAAAGTCGGCGATAACGCCATCTTGAAGAGGCCTTACTGCAACGATAGAACCCGGTGTTCTGCCAATCATTGCCTTAGCTTCGTCGCCTGTTGCAAGAACTCTTTTTGTTTTAACATCAACTGCAACAACGCTCGGCTCTCTGATTATAATTCTTCCTTTTTTGTCGCTGATAATAGTATTTGCCGTGCCTAAATCGATTCCGATATCTCTTGAAAAAATCATTATTTTGTCCTACCTTTATATCACCAATAATGCTAATTACCCATTATTTAAAATCTATTGTATCTATTATATAATAGTACGCCCTTTATAACAATACCAAATTTAAAAATATTTTAAAATTTACAAAATTGTAAAATAAAGACGAAAGTTGATAAAATTTATAAAAAAATCAAAATTTATTGCAACACTTTGAAGAATTTTTTATACTTAACATATGGCGTCGCCAAGGAGGTGGCAGGATGAAAGAAAATTTACTGGTAAAACAGGCACAAAAAGGTGACAAAAAGGCTTTTTGCGAGCTTTACTCACTGTATAAAGACAGGCTTTACAGATATGCTTACTATAAGCTTTCAAACGAAGCCGATGCCGAGGATGCCGTAATGGAATGTGTGCTGAGCGCTTTTGAGCAAATCACTCAGCTTAAAAACCGTGATGCGTTTTGCGCTTGGATATTTGCCATTCTTTATGCGAAAATTTCAAAACTTATTGACTCTCAAGCTAAACTTCGTCAAAGTGAAGTGTTTGAAAATAAGCAAAACGACATTTCTCTTTCGTATTGTCACAGTGACTTGTCGCTTGAACTTAAAGAAGCTTTGTCAAAGCTTAAAGAGGATGAAAAAGATATAGTCCTTCTTTGTACCGTTGCAGGACTTTCAAGTAAGGAATGTTCAAAACTTGTCGGCTTATCTGCCGGAAGTGTCAGGTCAAAGCTTTCAAGAAGTCTTGCAAAAATGAGAGATTATTTGGAGTGATGTCATATGAAAAATAAGAAAAAGGAAGATAAAATCATTACAGAATTTGACCGTGATTTTATTAAAAAACAATTTGAAAATGACGGTGTTAAAGCACCGAAAAGCTTGAGCGAAGAAACTGTTTTAAACAATTTGGAAAACAGAGAACAAAAGCGTATACCGTTTGTAAAATCTAAAGCGTTCAAGACGGCAGTCAGCCTTGTTGCCTGTGTTGCAATCGTTGCAGTGTCGCTGAATTTTGCTTTCAATAAAAATACGCAAAGCCCTAATGTTACAAGTGATTCTTCTCAAACTCAAGTGGCTGATTTTACAACATTTTCATCGGCAGACGAAGTAAAATCATATTTCAAATCGATTGAAAAACGAAATAAAATTTCACAGATGGATTCAATGCTGAAAGGTGGCGCTAAATCTGCCGAAACTGCTGTTGATACAGCTTCTCCGGTCAGTAATTCTTCAACCACTTTTCGTCAGGTGGATTCTGTTGACGAAGCTGATACTATAAAAAATGACGGCAAATATATCTACACTTTTAATGAAAATGATGACAAAATTTTGATTTTTGAGCCAAAGGGTGAAAGCGTTAAAAAGGTGTCTGAAATTTCAATAGGAGGTTCGTACGGCTATAACAGCTTTTTCATTTATAACAATAATTTGGTTGTTAATTTTTATTCGTATAAGGACAATCAAGAGTGTTCAAATGTCAAAATTTACAGCCTTGAAAATATCAAAAAACCTAAGAAAATTTACTCTTTTTCGCAACAGGGTTTTTATCTTGACTCAAGAATTTCCAATGGCAAGCTTTTGTTAATTTCCAACAAATATGTGATTAGTGAATTGTGCAAAACAGCCAATGATTATTTGCCCAAAACAGAGGTGAATGATACTGAAAAATGTGTTAACCCAAGCAGTATTTATCAGGCAAAAGGTGAGTCATTGAACTTCCTTTTGATAACTCAAATCGACCTCGATAACCTTGATAAATCGCCACAAACAAAGGCTGTCGCAGGCTCGGGTTCAACTATTTATTGCAATGAAAATAATCTTTATGTGTTAAGTGAAATCAGCGAAAATTCAAATAAGGATTATTCAACATATGATATTGCAATCGTTAATGAAAAAATTAATACCGAAATTTATAAAATCAGTATTAACGACGGTATAAAATTTTTGAAAAAAGCGACAGTTAAGGGCAGGGTAAACAACCAATTTTCAATGGACGAATATAACGATACTTTTCGTATTGCCACAACTTATACGCCTGACGATTCCAAGCCTATTAATAAGCTTTTTGTTTTTGATAGGAATATGAAAAAGCTCGGTGAAGTCGACTCCTTCGCAAAAAATGAGTCAATCAAAGCAGTTCGTTTTATGGGTAATACGGCTTATGTAATCACTTATGAAAATACCGACCCACTTTTTGTTATTGACCTTACAGATTCGACCAAACCGTTGATTAAAGGAAGTGTTAAAATTACCGGTTTTTCAACAAATCTTATCCCTGTTAATTCGACAACCCTGCTCGGAATAGGCTATGGTGACAGAGGCATTAATTCAAATGACGACGGCGTAAAATTAGCACTTTTTGATGTTTCAAACCCTGCTCAGCCAAAGGTTCTTGACTCAAAAATTATGAAAAATACACTCTCTGATGCGCAGGAAAATCATAAGGCAATTTTAGTAGATTTAAAAAATAATCAAGTTGCAATTCCTTATGAAGAAATTGTAGACTCAAACGGTGAAATATTAAAGAATAACGCCGGCGCTTTTGTGTTTGAAATTAAGGATAATAAAATCAATCTCGTAGCCAAATCTTCCTCAAAAATTGAGTATTGTAATATTATTCGTATAACAAAAGTCAACGGTGTAATTTATACTTTTAACTGTGGCAAATATGTAAATTCGTTGCAAGTTAAAAAGTAATAAAATTTGTATATGTTATATTAAAAATTAAACTAATACTATAATATGTTTTAAATATTTATAATATATGCACAAAAAATCGGTCCTCTGTGCCTGTAACGCTCAGAGGACCTTTTGTCGCCTTGTCGCAACATCGGTAAGCTTAAATTTTTAAATCTTACTTCATGCTTTCTTCGTAAGCCTTAATCATTTTCTTACTATTGTTACCTGCACGGCTCGTAAGGTTTTGAAGGGTTTTAGTGACTGTTGTTCCGGCTTTCAGATGTATCTCAAAGCGTGTTACATCCTCATCGGGATAAACCGTAATGTCGCTTATATATCGGTCAATAAACGCTCTGTCAATTTCTTCGCAGTCAATGTGCTGCTCTGCCGCTTTCAACACCGCTTTGATATTTGCAAGTTCCTTTTTCATATCCTGTTCCGTCTTTGATGTTTCGGTCAGGGCATTTATTTTGTTCTCAATTTCTTTAATCTCTTTATCACAGTCGGCAGTCATTCGTATGAATTCGCCGTCATCAATCTTTCCGTCGGCATTGTATTGTAACAGTTTTGATTTCATTTTTTGCCTTGTTATAAGGTCTTGATTCAACCTGTTAAGTTCGTCCTTGTTTTCGTTTGCATCAAGTACCTCTGACACAAGTTTAAGCACACACGCCGACAGTTCTTCAATATGCTGTTGCCCCGATTTGAAAATGTCCTCAATAATCGGCTTGATTTCGCTTTCATAAATCGCTCGGCTCGGACAACTTGACGCACCGTTTTTTATCTTGCCCGAGCATACCCATTTTGAGATTTTCTCTCCGCCCTTGCTTACTGCGTCCTTGCGATAGTAGGGCATACCGCAGTGTGAACATATCAGTTTGCCTGTCAGCAGGTTTTGATGCACCGTCTTGTGCTGTGCCGTGATTACATCTTGACTTCGCATATACAGCACTTCATTTGCCTTGTCCCACAATTCCTCGCTGACGATTGCCGGTACTGTTTCACCGGTTTCATCTTTATACATAATCCATTCTTCTTCGGGCAAGAACTTTTGCTTTTTGGTAAACAGGTCTGTAATTCGCACCTTGTTTCCGGCATAGTAGCCCTTATATTTTGGGTTGCGTATGATGTTGCTCATCGTAGAATGGGAGAGCATTTTGCCCTTAGAATTTCGTATTCCTTTTTGGTGAAAATGCTTTTCCATTTGCTTCATACTGAATTTGCCGGTAGCGTACATTTCAAAGAGTTCTCTTACAAAGTCGGCTTGCGTTTCGTCAATCATCAGTTTGCCGTCTTTTTTGATGTAGCCGTACATATTGTTTGTGCCGAGTACAGTCCCTTTTTTGATAGCCTGCTGATGACCGAACCGCACACGAGTAGAGATTTTTCTAGATTCGTCTTGTGCCATAGATGACATAATTGTCAGCCTCAATTCGCTGTCCTCATCAAGCGTATTTATGTTGTCGTTTTGAAAATACACAGCCACTCCGCTTGATAAAAGTTCACGGGTAAACTTAATACTGTCCAGCGTGTTACGGGCAAATCTCGATACCTCCTTGGTTACAATCAGGTCAAACATTCCTGCCTTTGCGTCCTCAATCATCTCGTTGAATCGTTCACGCTTTGCAGTCGATACGCCCGATATACCCTCGTCAACATAGCCGTCAACATATTCCCGATTCGGATTTTTCTTGATAAAATCGGTGTAGTATGTTATCTGATTGTCCAGCGAATTAAGCTGAACATTAAAATCCGTGCTGACACGAGCGTAAAATGTCACTCGCAGTGGCAGGTTCATAAAGTTGATATTTTCTTTCCTTATTCGCTCACGGGTAGCGTAAATATCCATAGTCTTTTGCTCCTTTCCAAGCAGACAATATCACAAATAGTTTCTATTATCCAGCTTTATTTTACAGTATTTCGCCCCTGTATTCATTAGGGGATTGATACCTGTTTTGGTAATGTTTTACAGATATTTTTAATTC
>JBNMGQ010000005.1:0-48611 GCA_050872345.1 Eubacterium sp.
AAGCCTGACTGTGAAATTGAGGAATTTAAAACAGCAAGCGTAATCACAACAAGCAGTGATGATAACGATACACCGTTCCCATGGGGATAAAATATGAAAAAACAAATATTAATTGTAATTTCCGTTATAGTTATAATTTGTTCGTTTGTTGCTTGTTCAAATAATAACGGCAGTAGAGGTACAAATTCCACTACTGCTGTTATTGATGAAAGTATTACATATCATAATGATACAACGAATAAAAAAGAAAAAGCTATAACAGATAAATCAAAAAAATCAACAACTAAAGTATCAACCGATAAGACAAAGAATGTTTTATCAAACAGTAAAAATAAAAGAAGTAATTCAGCTACTGTAAGTGAAAGTGATAATATCGGCAAAACTGAATTTGCAACTACTAAAACTTCGACTACTGCAAATGAAAATACTGACTATACAGAAGTAAGAACTACTAAATCTTCAACAACTGTAAGTAATAATAATACAATTACTGCTACTTCTGAAAGCTCAACCGTTCAAACCACAATACCTACAACCAAAAGCACAACAACTTCGACCACTAAAAAGGATACTACTCCTGCCACCGATAAGGACGGTTGGATAAACAAATGGTATTAATTACAATTACATAAAATAATAGCCTAAGTAATTATGAGGATTGCTCAATGTTACTTAGGCTTTAATTATTTATTGTTTTTCTTTTTAATTATCAGTATGATTAGAGCGACAACTCCTAAGCCGATTAATGCGCCACCTAAATATTCGTAAATTGCTATTCCGTTGCCACCGGAACTCGGCATATCATCAAGTTTATAATTCATAACACGGTATGGTGCTAATTGATTTTCGACTTGTTCAAATGCAGGAGTTTTTGAAACTAAACCTATTGCAGTGATATTGAATTTTGAATTTTCAATATCATATGTTACTTTCCATTGACCCTTAGGTGATGAATAACCTGACGGTGGTGTAATTTCAACAAGACGGTAAGTTTCACTTCCTCTGAGATTTTCAAACTTTACAAGTCCAGTCTTTTTGGCAGAAGTTTGAACATCAACAAGTTCCCAGCAAGAACTGCTTTCTTCCTTTAAACTGCCGTCAGAGTTGACTTTAATTAAGTCTGAATCATCATTGTGATTATGCGTTTCATCCGTGCAAATGAGTTTGTAAATGCCGAATTTAGCGCCTGCAAGTTCTTTGTGCTCTTGATTTGTTTTTATAAATGAAAATTCAAGATTTCGCAGTATATAATAGTTAGTTATGTGCGTAATAGGTGTGGTGCCTCCGTTTTCGGTAATGGTTACTTTACCTGCTCTTACAACAATTTTGTAAATTGTATCATTTTGCAAATAATTTGCAGGTGCTTTTGTTTCCTTCATATAATAAGTACCTGCCGACTTACTGTTAAATGAAACATAACCACCAATATCCGAAACTGCAGTTTCTACTACATTAGTGCATTCTTCATCCGAATAAAGAGTAAACTCAGCACCCTGTAAAGGTCTGTACTCGTCATCTATTTTAGCAAAAGCAATGTTTCCTTCAATAAGTCTGTTGTGAACTACTAAAAGCGCATGGTCAGCATAGTGCCTGTTGCCGTTATTGTCAACCCAAGTTTGGTTAGCAGTATATGTGCCGTTGTCGCCCTCTTTATAAAGTGGTGTGTCATATGTTACGGCATAATCTTCAAAACCGTCAGTATCTGCATCGGCGTCATACTGAGTTGAACCTATTGCAACCTCTCGTATTTCATAAGTTGCAGGTTTGCCGTCAACATAAAGTGGCAAGTCCTTCCATTCGTATTCCCATGAATTGCTGCTGTTGAGAGTTTTGGTAAAAGCCGAATCGGTTAATTTTGCACCGTTTCGCCAAAGCTGAACTTGAACATCTTTTACCTTGCTTTCGTCAGTATTGCCCCAATCTTTGCGAGCAATAACAGAGGTGAGAAGCTTAGATTTGTTTTTAACAGTAAGTATATTTGTTCCTTCACCGTCGAGCCAATCGCTGTGCTCAATAGTTGAACTTTCAATTACTTCCTGCGCAAGTTCAATTTTACCCAAGTCGGTAACTGTAACTTTAATCTTTGACGGACCTTCATAACCGTTAGGAATTGTTTCCTCAAGGTAATATTCTTCACTTAGTTTGCCTGTACCGTGAATTGCAAGTCTAATGTTAAAATAGCCGTTTGCATCTGTTTCTACAGTATTGTCGGCTACAACTTCATTATAACCTACACTTTTTGATGCAGGGTCTGTAGAATAGTCTGCCGAATCCGGTTTTTTATATAATGTAAGATTGCTACCGTCAACTTTGCTTATTTTAAACTTTACATTTTTTAAACCGTTTTGCGTTGTGGTGTCTATTTTTTGAACGGTCAAAAGACCTGACTGAACATACATATTTCTAAATTCAACAGTTTGAAGACCGGTATCCGGAACATCGCTCGGATATGCAATCGTTTTGACATTTACACCACTGTTATCATAAAGTTGCCAACCACTGGTTTCATTGTCAGAGTTTGTAACTTTGTATTGCAGTGAGTTGTTCCACTTGTTAGGGTCAAGTGTGTTGTTGTTTTCGATAATGTTATAGTCACGATTCTGCCTTGTGATAAGCGACCAGGTGTATGTGTCCGTTTCAGGGTCATAACTTGTGTAGCCCGTTTTTGCAGAATCGGTTTCATCATCCTTAGAATTAAGAGTTAGAGTAAAATCGTTAACGGTTTTGTTTGTATCGTTATTATGATTTATTGAAATAGAAAAATTCTTTTTGACTTTCTCTATAGCTTCTGCGTCACCTAAGAATGTCTTTTTAACAACTAACTTAGCTTGTTTAGCAACAAGAACACCGTCAATATGCCAAGCGTCATTTTTTTCGTATTTTAATACATACCAACGAATAGTGAAGTAGTCACTTGTTAAATACTGCGAAGTTATGGTGTGCCCGTCAAGTGTGAATGTTGTGTCTTGCGCACGGAGTTTAGCAAAAATGCTTTCATCCGATGGGAAAGATTCAATGGAAACGCCGGGTGAAATTGGAGTAATCATTGAATTTCTAAGAAGCGTGTCAGTTTCGTAGGCGTTATCTACACTCGTAGGTGGAGCGAGCACCTGAACATACTTGTCCGTTGTATCCTCAATATTGTCAGTTCCGAAAATTCTTGTCGTATAGATCGATTGAGTAAATTTATCTTGGTGCTGATGATTAAAACCGTTACTGAGATTATCCATTATTTCGCAGTCAAGATTCAAATAAAAGTTTATTGAATTTGCTCTTTCGTTGCTGTCAAAAATTGACCAAGTGGCGATTAAATGAACTTCATTGTTTTCGTCTTCACCGGCCTTTAAGTCAGCAACCGAAACTTCGTCACCCGGTTGATAAATTTTACCGGTGCCGTTTAACTTCCATCCGGCGAAGGTATAAATGTAATGCCTGTTGTTCCATCTTGCACCGGGTATAATAACTGTTGCCGTTGTACTGTCGATGTCAAGAATTTTATATTTTGTACCAGTAGAAGCAGAAATTTCCTCACTGTAAATTAATTGCCCATTGATAGTTGCGTCGTTTTCAATCGATTGCATATTTGCCGGGTATTCGCAAATAGTAACAAGTCCGTTAGAAACAGATGAATTGTAAATAAGTGTCGGCGCACCTGTTGATGTTGATATAACAATAGGGCAGTTAATTTTATCTATAGTGATTGTAACTGTCTTTGCGTTTTTATCAATAGTTTGACTAAGGTTTAAGTTTTCACTCGTTTTGCCGTCAAGAGTTTTGTAAATTACATTTTCATCATAAGGTAATACAATTTGTTTAGACGAACCTGAAAGCAGCAAATCATCGCTCGGCAGTGAACCGTCAGGCAGTAATTTCTTAGTATCGATATATTTAAGCGTATAAAAACTGTTATCTGCTAAAACATTTTTATCCGAGACACCACAAGAAGTAGTAAAATACGAAGCATACTCACTCGAATTATGTGGCATATAGTAAAGATACAATTCTTGTCTGTGGCTTAAAGGTACGAAATAAGTTGACTGTTCATTATTATATATCGGTGCGCAGTCAGCCCAAATATTATTAGGGTCGTACGAGTCAGATTGAGGAAAAAATGCTTCACCTTTATATTCGGCTTCATTAAAACCGTATTTGCTGTAAATATTTTCCAATTCTTTACTTGTTATGTAAAATCTGTTTTTGTCGTATTTATACTTTTTATCAGTTATTTTTTTACTAACGAGTTTCCATTCGCCGTCAACAGCAACATAGCAATATATCAACGCTTCGTTTTTGCCGATGACTGTGTTTGATTTTGTGGATACTTTTATACCTTGACTTATGTTTGATACAGTAATGGTTACAGTTTTATTTGCAGTATCTTTTGCTTGCTCCAAATCAATAGCCTGTCCGGTCGAAGCATCGGTGATTTCGTATTCAACATCATCCACAAGTGGTAGAGTTATTGTACGGCTTTCTCCGTTTTTCAAATAAATGGTTTCAGGTAACGATGGGGAAGTACCGTCAGGGATAAAGCCTTTTGAATCATCAAATTCTACCGTATAAAAGTTATTAGCGTCAATTATAGTTTGGTCATTAGTTTTGCAGGAAGTTGTAAAATATGATGAATTGCCCTCAATATTGCTCGGCATAAAATAGAGATTTGATGATGCTCTGTGGCTGACAGGAATAAGATATGTGTTTAAATCATCATCAAATATAGGCGTTGCATCAGCCCAAATGTTATTTTTATCATAGTCATCTGTATGAGGAAAAATTCTTTCTCCTTTAAAAGAAGAAGCGCTGAAACCGAGTGAGGAGTAGACGCTTTCAAGCTCGGTTGCTGTTACATAAAATCTGTATTTGTTCGTAAAATAAGCTTGATTTCTTGTTGTGATAGTATTAATAAGCTTCCAACTACCGTTGCAAGCTGCGTAACAATTTATATTTCCGTCAAATGAGGCAGTTTGCTTATTAACAGTTTGTGCATTAGTATGTGAAGGAAATACGGCAATAAGCATAACGATTACCGACATAAATACAGAAACAATTTTTGACAACTTTTTCAACAACGCCACCTCCTTAATAATATAGTGTAATTAATTAGATACATACATTTTATCATTTTTGTAAAAAATTTCAAGTATACATATTTACATAAAATATCATAATAATACATTTTATGTTTAGCACTGTGCACAACACTAATAAATTATATTACATTTACTTGGTTTTTGTAACATAAGCTACATATTTAGCTTAATAAGTAATAAATTGAAGTATCATTTGTGCAATATTAACAAACTCAATAATGCAATAATTTTAAAAATGAAGTAAATGTAGAAAACTTCGTCAAATCTTGACAATCACTTCAATTTGACTAAAATAGAATGTGATGTATTGAATTTCTAACCAAATAGTTTCAAATGTGCTTCATTAATTTGATTAGTATTCAATGTCAGAATATTAATTAAGAGGGGAATTGTAATGAATACTCAAAGCAAAAAATTAATCACAAAAATTACAGCAGTTTTTGCAGCATTGATGCTTACTTTGTCAATGTTCGCTACTTCTGCCTTGGCAGCCGGAATTACCAATACAGATAAGGGTTCTATCACTGTTACTAATGTTGTCGATTCAGCTACAGCAACAGCTTACAAAATTCTTAATGTTAAGTATGACTACACTGCTGACCAACCTGCAAGTCCTGAATATTTTTGGGCAGATGAAGTAAAAGATTATGTAAGAGCGCATTATGCAACTTACATCAATGCTGATGATTCGGTTAATGAAGAAGTATATTCAGCTATATCTGCCGATGATTCAAAGACTTTCTTTGCTGACCTTGCACTTGCTATCAAGAACGGTACTATTACTTTAACCGGCACTTCAAACGGCGCAGGTAATACTACTATCAATAACCTTGAAATGGGTACATATCTTGTACTTATTGAGGGTGGTGTAAAAGTTTATCAGCCTATCGCAGTTAATGTTATTCCGACTTATAATGACGGTACCGGTGAATGGTCTATTGATAATCAAACAATTACAAACACAAAGAGCACTGCTCCGACAGTTGAAAAGACTGCCAATGTTAAAAATGCTTCTGTTAACGAACAGGTTGAGTTCACAATTACTGCAACAGTTCCGTCATATCCTGAAAATGCAACTGCAAATCAGTTTGTTATCTCGGATAAGCTTCCTGACGGATTCACATACAACAGTGATGTTAAAGTGTACGGTGTAGGTGCAGATTCAACAGAAACAATACTTGCTGCAGGTACTGCATATACTGTATCAACCGAAAGGCCTAATGCTTTAGGCACTGTTGATTTTGCTCTTGCACTTAAATATGCAGAAGTTAAGGGCTATTCATCAATCAAAGTTACTTACACAGCTACTGCAGATAAAGATTTTGTTTTAGGCACTGCTGGTAATGTAAATACAGCTTTCATTGATTATAATAACAATCCATATGAAGATACATCTTGGAAATCGGATGATTCAAAAGCTACTGTTTATTCATATGGTATCGATATTACTAAAGTAGATAAGGCTGACCATAACAAGAAGCTTGAAGGTGCAGAATTTACACTTTCAGCAACTGACGGTGGTGCTGCTATTAAGTTTGTAAAAACTGCTGAGGGTGTTTACAAAGTAGCCGATGCTACACAAACTGCTGACGCAACCGAAACACTTGTAACAGTTACAGACGGTAAACTTCAGATTGAAGGTCTTAAAGCAGGTACTTACTATCTTAAAGAAACAAAGGCTCCTGCAGGTGGCTACAAAGTTCCTTCAAAAGCTTTTGAAATAACTATTGCCGATGATGATAACGACGGTAATGTAAACGGCGCAACAAGCGCTTATGTATCACAGGAAATTGAAAACTCAACCACATATCAGCTTCCTTCAACAGGTGGCAGTGGTACAGTTATGTTTACTGTAGGTGGTATTCTTCTTGTTGCAGTCGGTGCTACAATGTTTATTGTAATTCGCAAGAAATCTGCGAAAGCTGATTAATAAATTTTAATTAATAAAATCAAGTTAAGGCAAAGCTGGTGCTTTGCCTTAATGTTTTCTAACGGTATATATTTTGAAATCTGATAAGCAAACTAATAAAAAGAATAAATCTAATGCATTAATATATATTTTTGCATTTTTGTTTCTTATAGCCGGTATCGGAATTTTTTCTTATCCTGCAATAAGTAATTATATTGAAGAAAAAAATCATCTTGAGGCTATAAGCGTTTACGATAAAAAAGCACAGGAACAATCTAAAGAAAAAATTGAAAAAGAATGGCAGGATGCAAAAACTTATAATGAAAATTTAGCCGGTGACCCTGTTCACGACCCATTTGTACCCGGCAGTGGATATACTTTGCCTGATAACTATGAGCAAGTTTTAAACATCAATAATGATGGTATGATGGGTTATATTCAAATTCCGGCAATAAATGTTAATTTGCCCATTTATCATACTACAAGTGAAGAAGTGCTGAAAAAAGGTGTCGGCCACATTGAGTCAACTTCGCTTCCCGTCGGTGGCAAAGGCACTCATTGTGTTTTAACCGGACATACAGGCTTACCTACTTCGGAACTTTTTACAAGATTAACCGAGCTAAATAAAGGTGATTTGTTTTTAATAAAAGTTCTTGATAAGACTCTTGCCTATAAAGTAATTGACATAAATGTAGTTTTACCTGATGAACTTGATAATCTTGTTGCTGAAAAAAATAAGGATTATGTTACGCTTGTAACTTGTACACCATACGGAAAAAATACACACAGACTTCTTGTAAAGGGTGAAAGAACTAAATATGACCCAAGACAAGTTGATAAACAAAGGAAAAAAGACTCATTATTCGGTGGTAAGTATCATTATTATATAATCGGTATTTCGATTGCATTGGTTATTATAATTATTTCATTACTCATTTGGTGGTTAATCAGGAAGCGCAAAAAAGGACAGAAATATGAAAAATAAAACTTCTAAAATTATTATAACGCTAATTTCTGTATTGCTTATAATAGTTGGTATTATTGTGTTTCTTTTTCCGTTCATAAGCAATTACTTTTATGAAAACAAAGTAGCGCAAAACGAAAAATTATTTTTGTCACAAAAAACAAACACCAAGCTTGATGACCTTTACAATGAACTTAACAAAAGAAACATTGAAATGTATGAAAACGGCCAGAAAGGTTTGGATGACCCGTTTTCGTATGCTACAAGCGATATTGACCTTACTAAATACGGAATCAATGATAATACTGTAGGATATTTAGAAGTGCCTAAATTGAGCGTTAAATTGCCTATATTGCTGGGTGCAAATTATGATAATTTACTTAAAGGTGCTTGCCATATGACTAATACATCTTATCCAATCGGTGGGGACAATACTAACAGTGTTATTGCTGCTCATAGAGGTTGGAACACAGCGCAAATGTTTAGACATATTGAAAAGCTTGAAGTTGGAGATAGGGTAGTTGTAAAAAATTTTCGTGAAACATTAACTTACGAAGTTAGCGAGATTGAGATAATTTATCCTAATGAAGTGGATAAGCTTGTAATAAGAGATAATCAAGATATGTTGACGCTTATAACCTGCCACCCGTATAGAGTAAATAACCGAAGATATGTAGTCTATTGCACAAGAGTTAATATTTGAATTAAGGTATAAAAAAGCCTCCTGAATTAACAGGAGGCTTAAATTTTACTTTTCTATATGAAGTATTTTCTCAGCTTTATCGATTTCCTCATTAGTAGGAACTTTATAATCCTTAAGTGGATAGTCAATACCAAGATTGTTCCATTTAAAGACGCCGAGTGTGTGATAGGGGAGTATTTCAACCTTTTTAACTGTTTTGAGTGATTTGATAAGCTCGTACAAATTGTTAAGCTCATTATCATCATTAGTTAAATTAGGAACAAGTACTCTCCTTATCCACATATCCTTACCAATGTCAGACAAATAATGAGCCATATCAAGTATGTTCTCATTAGTTCTGCCGGTAAGGTCTTTGTGCTTTTCGGTATCTGTTTGCTTAATATCAAGCATAACAAGGTCCGTATACTTCATAAGTTCATTGAATTTAGAGAAGAAAGGTTCTTCTCTTGTGAAAGCAGAACCGGAAGTATCAAGAGTTGTATGAACTCCTTTAGCTTTTGCAAGCTTAAAAAATTCAATTACAAAATCTATTTGGAGAAGTGGCTCACCACCACTTACTGTAATACCACCGTTCGGCTTTCCGTTTTTAACCCAATAATTCTTATATTTGTAAGCTTTGTTGAATGCATCCTTTGCAGAAACGGTAAACTTCGCATCATCAAAACTCCAAGTTTCAGGGTTATGACAGAATTTACAACGCATATTGCAACCTTGTAAAAAGAGTACATATCTAACTCCGGGTCCGTCAACAAGACCAAATGTTTCAATGCTGTGAATTTTACCGTCCATTTCAACAAATCCTTTTAATAAAAATTACATTCTGTCGTGGCAGGTTCTTGAGATAACATCCATCTGCTGTTCCTTAGTAAGGTCGATGAACTTAACAGCATAACCTGATACACGAATTGTGAAGTTCTGATATTCTTCTTTTTCAGGATGTTCCATAGCATCAAGAAGCTTTTCAGTACCGAATACATTAACATTAAGGTGATGAGCACCCTGATCAAAGTAACCGTCCATAACCTGAACGAGGTTGTTCTTCTTTTCTTCTTCGTCGTGGCCAAGAGCACCAGGGTTGATTGTCTGAGTATTTGAAATACCGTCAAGAGCCCATTCGTATGGAAGCTTAGCAACTGAGTTAAGAGAAGCAAGAAGACCACTCTGCTCTGCACCGTATGATGGGTTAGCACCAGGTGAAAGAGGAGCGCCTGCCTTACGACCGTCCGGCATATTACCTGTAGCCTTACCGTAAACTACATTTGAAGTGATAGTAAGGATAGAAGTTGTAGGCTCAGAATCACGATATGTGTGATGCTTCTTAATCTTGTCAAGGAATGTCTTAAGAAGCCATACAGCGATTTCGTCAGCTCTGTCATCATCATTACCGTAACGAGGGAAGTCACCTTCTGTTTCGTAATCAACAACAACACCGTCTTCGTTTCTGATAGTCTTAACTTTAGCATACTTAATAGCGCTGAGTGAGTCAACAACATGTGAGAAACCTGCAATACCTGTTGCAAATGTTCTTCTTACATCTGTATCGATAAGAGCCATTTCAGCTGCTTCATAATAATACTTATCATGCATAAACTGTATAAGGTTAAGTACATTAACATAAAGACCTGCAAGCCAATCCATCATTCTGTCATAAGCTTCGATAACTTCGTCATATTCAAGATATTCTGAAGTGATAGGTCTGTACTTAGGACCAACCTGTTCAAATGTCTTAGCATCAACACCACCGTTGATAGCGTAGAGAAGGCACTTAGCAAGGTTAGCTCTTGCGCCGAAGAACTGCATTTCCTTACCTGTCTGAGTAGCAGATACGCAGCAGCAGATTGAATAGTCATCGCCCCATACAGGCTTCATAACATCATCGTTCTCGTACTGGATTGAGCTTGTTCTGATAGAAATATCAGCAGCATACTTCTTGAATGTTTCAGGAAGATGTGAAGAGTAGAGAACTGTAAGGTTTGGTTCAGGTGAAGGACCCATATTTTCAAGAGTATGGAGGAAACGGAAGTCATTCTTAGTTACCATTGAACGACCGTCAACGCCGATACCTGCAACTTCAAGAGTAGCCCAAACAGGGTCACCTGAGAAGAGCTGATTGTATGATGGGATTCTTGCGAACTTAACCATTCTGAATTTCATTACAAGATGGTCGATAAGTTCCTGAGCTTCTGATTCTGTAAGCTTACCTGCTTTAAGGTCTCTTTCAATATAAATGTCAAGGAATGTTGAAATTCTGCCGACACTCATTGCAGCACCGTTCTGAGTCTTAATAGCAGCAAGGTAACCGAAGTATAACCACTGAACAGCTTCCTTAGCATCCTTAGCAGGCTTAGAAATATCAAAGCCGTAGCTTTCAGCCATCTTCTTCATCTGACCGAGTGCCTTGTACTGCATTGTGATTTCTTCTCTGAGACGGATAACATCGTCTGTCATTGTACCGTCGCCACAGTTAGCAAAGTCGTGCTTCTTTTCTTCCATAAGGAAGTCAATACCGTAAAGAGCAACTCTTCTGTAGTCACCAACGATACGGCCACGACCGTAAGTATCTGGAAGACCTGTAATAATCTTGTTGTGACGAGCCTTAAGCATTTCAGGAGTATAAGCGTCGAATACACCCTGATTGTGTGTCTTGCAATATTCTGTGAAAATCTTGTGGAGTTCAGGATCCGGCTCATAACCATATGTTGAGCAAGCCTGTTCTGCCATCTTAATACCACCGAAAGGCATAAATGCTCTCTTAAGTGGCTTGTCTGTCTGTAAGCCGACAACTTTTTCTAAGTCCTTGTCTGCTTCACTGATGTAGCCAGGGCCGTAAGCAGTAATACCTGATACAACTTTTGTTTCCATATCAAGTACGCCACCCTTAGCACGCTCTTCCTTTTGAAGACCCTGAAGAATACCCCAAAGCTTGTTTGTTGCATCTGTTGGTTCTGCAAGGAATGATTCGTCGCCGTCATAGACTGTGTAGTTCTTCTGGATGAAGTCACGAACATTAACTTCTTCTTTCCAGAGAGAGCCTTCAAAGCCTTCCCATTGTTCGAAATCTACCATGTGATTATTCCTCCTTAAATAGAATAATTTATTTATTATATGGATTTTCTCTTTCCGTTAATGAATTTTAACACAAAAACAAAAATATTAGTAATATAAAAATTGATATAATGTATATCAATAATGATATGATATTACTGACATATGTCAATAATAGACACCTTTGTTAAATTTGTATTATATATTTGTTAATATTACATAATATTTGGCTGATTTTTTGACAATATACACCTTATTGTATAAGTGTCGATTAATTGTTTACAAATTATTCATAATTATTTATGCAAAAAAACAGCAAAAATACAGAAATTAATCTGCATTTTCACTGTTCTCAAGTTCATATTTTATCTCAAATACATTTTCTATAAACAGTTTTTCAAAGTCGGTTAACGAATAATTTTTAGGGTAAATCAAAACATCTGAGAAGGACTGCCTGTTATCGATACATTTTTTCACAACAAGCTTGTGATTATTAAGAAGGCTCTTAGGGATAGGCGTAGTCCACATATATGTGTTTGGAAGATTAGACAAAATATCAAATTGGCTTCCACGCTCTTGTATTAATATTTTGCTTTGAGAGTCCGATGACGGTGTGAATTTTTTCACTTCTTCTTTTGAAATAAACGGTATATATTCATCATCGTGAAGAAGGACCGAATATTCCTTCAAATCGTTGAAACGAAGCTTTGGTTTAGTAGCGAGTGGATGGTTTTGCGAAAAAAGAATATTATATTTAAAAGTCCAAATTTCCTGAAATTGCATTTGCTTTGAAGTAATCATTTTTTTATATTTCGCTTCAAGCTCTGTAGGAATCCTGATGATACCGAGATTGTAGCCGTTTATCATTACATCGTTTAAAATATCGGTGTTATTACATTCTTTAAAAGCAATGTTAAGTTTATTATTTTCAAATGCTTCAACAGTATTGCAAAAAGCAACGCTGATATAAGATGAACGGGGAACAGCAAGCTTAACATTGATTGTTTCTTTATCATTATTATATAAAAAACGATTAAGGTCATTTGTCTTTTTGATGATTTCTTCTGCTTTTTCAACAACTTTTTTGCCACTGTCGGTTAAAATAACGCCTTGTGAATTTCTGATAAACAGAGTTACGCCGTATTCTTTTTCAAATTCGATAACGGTTCTGCTTAAGTTAGGCTGATTCATATATAAATTTTCGGCTGCTTTTGTTATTGAGCCGACTCTTGCTATTTCAACTATGCATCTTAACTGCTGAATATTCATAAACTCCACCACGAATATAAGTAATAATATATTATATATTAAAACATATTTATATAAAAAAAACAAGACAAACCATAAAAAGTTTGCCTTGTTATAAATCAGTCGATTAATTCTTTCATATCATATAAACCGGCTTCTTTGCCGTTCATATAAACAGCTGCATTGACAGCGCCGACTGCAAAAATTTCTTTACTTCTTGCAGAATGTGAAAGAGTGATAATTTCATCTCTGCCTGCAAAGATGATTTCGTGTTCACCGACGATTGTGCCACCACGAACTGCGTGAATACCGATTTCATTCTTAGTGCGCTTTTCACGCTTTGAATGACGGTCGTATTCATATTTCATCGGCTTGTCAATCTCCTCACACATTGCATCTGCAAGCATAAGAGCTGTGCCACTCGGAGCGTCAATCTTTTGATTATGGTGCTTTTCAACGATTTCAATGTCAAAATCTTCACCTAAAACCTCAACTGCTTTTTTAGCAAGATTTGCAAGCAGGTTGATACCCATACTCATATTGTAAGTAAAGAAAATAGGCGATTTTTCAGATGCGTCCTTAATCTGCTTTTTTTGCTCGTCACTGTAACCGGTTGTAGCAATTACAAGTGGAGTATTATTCTTTTCGGAATATGCAAGCAGATCGTTGAGAAGAACAGGGTTTGAAAAGTCAATTATTGCATCTGCTTTTTCTTTAACATCAAAAATTGAAGAATAAATAGGGAATTGACCGTTATCTTCTGTATTGAGGTCAACACCGGCAACGATTTTGCAATCGTCACGGTTTGCAACAATACTTTGAATAACTTTACCCATTTTACCGTTAGCACCGGTAATAATTAAATCAGTCATTTTATAATTCCTTATTATTTTAAATCTTATTTTACTAAGCCGTATTCTTCCATAGTAGCTTTTACATAAGCTTTGTTTTCATCGTCCATCTCAATAAGAGGAAGTCTTAACGGACCTGCGTTAAAGCCGATAAGGCTGACAGCTTCCTTAACAGGGATAGGGTTGACATCAACAAACATTGCCTTGGCAAGCTTAGTATACTTATCCATAAGCTCTTTAGACTTAGCTTTGTCGCCGTCTAAATATGAAGCAACAATCTCGTGAGTTTCTTTAGGTGCAATATTTGAAAGTACGCTGATTACGCCTTTACCACCACGCTCGAGAATGTCATAAATTTGGTCGTCGTTACCACTCCAAATGTTAAGCTCGTCACCGCAAAGCTCGTGAACCTTGGCAACTTGGTCAAGGTCGCCCGATGCTTCTTTAATGCCGTTAACTCTTGGAAGCTTAGCAAGCTGGGCTGCAGTTTCAGGCTTAATGTTTACACCTGTTCTTGAAGGAACATTGTAAAGAATGATAGGAAGGTTTGTAGCATCGTGAATTGCTGTATAGTGAGCAATAAGACCTCTTTGGCTTGTTTTGTTATAATAAGGTGTAACAAGCAAGAGAGCGTCTGCACCGTTTTTGCAAGCCTCTTGGCTGATTTCAATAGCACAAGCTGTGCTGTTTGAGCCTGTACCTGCAATAACAGGAACTCTGTGGTTTACATATTCAACGCACCATCTGATACATTCATTATGTTCAACAACTTTAAGTGTAGAACTTTCACCTGTAGTACCGCAAACTACAATAGCGTCGGTACCGTTTTCAATCTGAAAGTCAATAAACTTAGCAAATTCATCATAATTAACAGTGCCGTCTTCATTCATAGGGGTGATAATAGCAACTGCTGCACCTGTAAAAATAGGTTCTTTCATAATGATTATCTCCTTAAAATATAATGTATATTAATTAGTCAAAATAACCTTCTGCTGCAAGAAGTTCACCAAGAAGAACAGCACCACCTGCTGCACCACGAAGGGTGTTGTGTGAAAGGCAAACAAACTTGTAGTCGTACTGAGTATCTTCTCTGAGTCTGCCGATTGAAACAGCCATACCGTTTTCAAGCATTCTTTCAGAATGAATCTGAGGTCTGTCTGGCTCTGTGAAGTAGTGAAGGAATTGCTTTGGAGCAGATGGAAGGTTAAGTTCTTGTGCTCTGCCTGAGAAGTTTTCCCAAATGTTAATCATTTCTTCCTTAGTCGGCTTCTTGTCTTCAAATTCAACAAATACTGCACCAAGGTGACCGTTTGATACAGGAACACGGATGCACTGAGCTGTGAAAGCAGGTGAAGCTGCAGAAACAATTTCATCACCTTCAATGTGACCCATAAGCTTAAGAGGTTCTTTTTCACTCTTTTCTTCTTCGCCACCGATGTATGGGATAACATTGTCAATCATTTCAGGCCATGTTTCAAATGTTTTACCTGCGCCTGAAATAGCCTGGTAAGTACAAACAAGAACTTTCTTGATAGGGTACTTATCCTGAAGAGGGAAGAGAGCAGGTACATATGACTGAAGTGAGCAGTTTGACTTAACTGCGATAAAGCCACGCTTTGTACCGAGTCTTTTTCTCTGTGCCGGGATGATGTTAATATGTTCAGCATTAAGCTCAGGAACTACCATAGGAACATCAGGAGTAAATCTGTTTGCACTGTTGTTTGATACTACAGGGCATTCATGCTTAGCATATTCTTCTTCGAGTGCTTTGATTTCGTCTTTCTTCATATCAACTGCGCAGAAAACGAAGTCAACCTGAGCAGTGATTTTATCAATATCATTTGTTGCGTCCATAACAACAATGTTTTTCATTTTTTCAGGGATAGGTGTGTCCATACACCATTTTTTACCAACTGCTTCTTCGTAAGTTTTACCTGCGCTTCTTGATGATGCAGCAAGGCAAACTACATTGAACCAAGGGTGATTTTCAAGTAAGGTCGCAAATCTCTGACCTACCATACCTGTTGCGCCGACGATGCCGACATTGTACTTTTTACTCATAGTCTGTAATCTCCTTAAAAAAAACTTGTAAAACAAGTTAATATGCAATATAATACTTGTTGACGGTTTGCAAACACCTGAGCTTTTGTTTGCTTTCGTACTTATTTGTTATAATAACACTTATTATATATATATGTCAATCAAAATTTACATAGATATGGAGATTTATGAATGAAAACTTCTGACTTTTATTATGATTTGCCTGAAGAACTTATCGCTCAAACACCTATTGAGCCGAGAAATGCTTCAAGGCTTATGCTTTTAAACAAGCAAACAGGTGAAGTTGAACATAAGATTTTTAAGGATTTAACCGATTATCTTAATCCGGGTGATTGCTTGATATTAAATGATACAAGAGTTATTCCTGCCCGTATTTTCGGTGTAAAAAAAGAAACCGGTGCAGTTGTTGAATTTTTGCTTTTAAAACAAAAAGAAACGCTTGTATGGGAATGTCTTTGTAAGCCGGGTAAAAAAGCTAAGGTCGGTACAAAATTTGATTTCGGCGACGGTAAGCTGGAATGTGAAGTAATTGATGTTCTTGAGGACGGTAACAGAATTATAAAATTTGACTGTGACGCTAATATTTATGCAGTGCTTGATGAAATCGGTCAAATGCCTTTGCCACCTTACATTAAAGAAAAACTTCAGGACAAGGAAAGGTACCAAACTGTTTACAGCGAGCATCTCGGTTCTGCTGCTGCTCCTACTGCTGGTTTACATTTTACCAAGGAAATGCTTGAAGAAATCAAAGCAAAAGGTGTTAATATCGGCTATGTAACGCTTCATGTCGGTTTGGGCACTTTCAGACCTGTTAAAGTAGACGATGTTACAAAACATACTATGCACACCGAGCATTATGTTATGCCACAGGAAACAGCAGATTTGATTAATGAAACCAAGAAAAACGGTAAAAGAGTTATTTCGGTAGGTACAACAAGTTGCAGAACGCTTGAATCCGTTGCTACAAAGAACGGTTGCATTTGTGCCGATGAGGACGACACAAGTATTTTTATCTATCCGGGTTATGAGTTTAAATGTATCGATGCACTTGTAACAAATTTCCATTTGCCGGAAAGTACACTTATTATGCTTATTTCTGCTTTTGCAGGATATGACCATGTTATGAATGCATATAAAATAGCAGTCGACGAGCGTTACAGATTTTTCTCATTCGGCGACGCAATGTTTATTTATTAAAATACAATATTAATGAGGTAATTATGGCTAAATATACATTATTGAAACAAGAAGGTACAGCAAGAAGAGGTCAATTTGAAACTGTTCACGGCACTGTTCAAACTCCTGCTTTTATGAATGTTGCTACATCTGCTGCAATTAAGGGTGGACTTTCTACCGACGATTTAAAAAATATCGGCTGTCAAGTTATGCTTTGTAACACATATCATCTTCATGTAAGACCGGGCGACGACTTGGTTTACGATATGGGTGGACTTCATAAGTTCACTAATTGGGACCGACCTATTTTAACCGACAGTGGTGGATTTCAGGTTTTCAGTCTTGCCAAGCTTAACAAAATAAATGAAGAAGGCGTTACCTTCAATTCTCATATTGACGGTAAAAAAATCTTTATGGGTCCTGAGGAAAGTATGCAAATTCAGTCACATCTCGGCTCAACTATTGCTATGGCATTTGACGAATGTGTTAAGAATCCTGCTACTCTTAAATATGCAAAGGAAACTTGCGAGCGTACACTTCGTTGGCTTGAGCGTTGCAAGGTTGAAATGGACAGACTCAACAGTTTGGAGTCAACAATTAATAAGAATCAACTTCTTTTCGGTATTAATCAAGGTTGTGTCTATGACGACCTTCGTATCTGGCATATGAAAGAAATCGCAAAAATGGAACTTGACGGCTATGCTATCGGTGGTTTGGCAGTAGGCGAACCTAAGGAAGATATGTACAGAATTATATCTGCTGTTGAGCCTTATGCACCGAAGGATAAGCCAAGATACCTTATGGGTGTCGGTACTCCGGGTAATATTCTTGAGGGTGTCAGCAGAGGTGTTGACCTTTTTGACTGCGTAATGCCGTCAAGAAACGCAAGGCACGGTCACTTGTTTACTAAAAAAGGTATAATTAATATTAATAATGCCAAATATGAAAGAGATGACAAGCCGATTGACGAGCAGTGTAATTGTCCTACTTGTCAAAAACATTCAAGAGCATATGTCCGTCATTTATTTAAGAGTAACGAAATACTCGGTATGCGTCTTGCAGTAATTCATAATCTTTATTTCTATAATAATCTTATGGCAGAAATCAGAGAAAACTTAGACAACGGTACATTTACAGACTATAAAAATGAATTTTGTGTTAAACTTGATACAAGAATTTAGAAAAGTCTTGCAAAATGTATAGTTTTAATTTATAATACTTTTTATCATATCATTGGAGGAAATTAAATTTATGGAATCTATTTTATTATTTGCTCAAACAGCATCATCAAGTGCTGCAAACCAGAAGTCAAGCAGTATTCAAATGATTGTACTTATGGTTGTATTGTTTGCGCTTATGTATTTTCTTATGATTCGTCCACAAAAGAAGCGTCAAAAGGAAGAGCAGGAAATGAGAAATGCTCTTGAAATCGGTGACGAGATTGTTACAATAGGTGGCATTGTAGGAAGAGTTGTTACAATTCGTGAAAACGACCTTATCATTGAAACCGGTGCTGACAGAAACAAAATGAAAATTGAGCGTTGGGCAATCAATACAAATAAGACTAAGAACGAACAGCATCAAAAGGAAGTTGAAGCTGCTAGAGAAGCTGCTAAGGAAAAGAAAGCAGCTAAGAAAAATGCAAAAGAAGATTCTGACAAGAAAGAATCTAAATAATTTAAGTTCTAAAAAATTAACCCTCTGAATAATTATATTCAGGGGGTTTTATTATGCCTAAAATCAGTAGTTTAAATGCTAAAAGCGTAATTATTAAGTTTATTTTAAAATCCGTATTATTGACAATAATAGTTACAGTACCGTTGTCGGCAATATTTTCTTTGATATTTTTTAAAGCAGATTTAGATTTGGAATATATCAAATATTGTGGCTACATTATATGCACCGTTACAGCCTTTGTTGTGCCGTATTTTTGCTTGAAATCTTTTAAAAATAATATATCAGTCTTATCATTTATATCGATTATACCGTTAGTATTATTATCTCTTTTAAATTTTTTACTTTTCAGTAAAAGTTTTACTCAATTTTTTATATCATTTGCAATAATAATTGCCGTTTCGTTTTTAACAGGAGTATTATCAGCAGGGAAGAGGAGATAAAATGAGCGATATACCTATTAAATTAAAAAAGGAATTTAATTTAGACGACAAGGACGAAAAAAAGATTGATTTTGAGAAGATATTTTTAGAAAACAAAACTGTAATTTACAGCCTTATTTTTTATTCTTGCTTTCTTGCAATCGGCACTGTTTTTTACAGACTGCTTAAAAGCACACCACTTGATACGCTTTTAAAGCCGGGAAATGAAAACTTTTCAAAACTTTTCGGTGAACATATTTGCAATTATATGTCATTATTTTTGATAACTGTATTTCTTTCCTTTTGCCTTATCGGCTACGGAATTATAAACATAATACCGTGCTTGGTTGGTATTCAAATAGGAATGCAAACTGCGTATCTTTACATAAATTATCAGGCAAAAGGTGTCGGTTATGCAATTTTAATGATAGCGCCGTTTGCAGCTGCATTTTTAACAGTTCTTATTTTTGCTATAAATACCGGTTCGGATATGTCAAAGCAGATTGTTAAGCTCACTAAAAATCAAGAAAATTATAAGCTTGATGTTAAACCGACAATGAAGAAATTTTTGATTTACGGTACAGTTTTAATAGTTGCTTCGGCAGTGTCTGCACTACTTGAAACACTGCTTAGAAGCGTAGTTACCATTTAGGTTTTTCGCCGGCTAATGGATTAGAGTCAACGGCTTTTTTGGTGGCATCATTGCTTATGTGAGTATAAATTTCCGTTGTACTGAGGTTTTCGTGACCGAGTATTTCTTTAAGCAAAAGTACATCTACATCGCCGTGCTGATACATAAGAGTTGCAGCAGTATGTCTAAGTTTATGAACGGATAATCCACGGTCACCGAGACCGGCTTTATTAAGATACATTTCAACAATGTGCTGAACACTTCTGTTGCTGATTCTCTGATTTCTTGCACTCAAAAACAATGCTCTGTCTTTAACTCCGTCGTGTGGTCGAACGCCCATATAGTCTGTAATAGCATTAATGCACGCTTGGTTTAAATAAATTGTTCTTTCCTTGTTTCCTTTACCGGTTATAACAATGGTTCCGTCACTTTTTATATCATTATAATCAATTGAAACAAGCTCACTTAATCGCATACCACAGTTTAAAAATAAAGTGATTATTGCATAATCACGCTCTTTAAATTTGCCGTCAATTACCGATAAAAGTTTTTCCGATTCCTCAAGAGTTAAGTACTTAGGAAGTGATTTTTTAGTCTTAGGAATATCAAGATTTTTCATAGGATTTTTTTCAAGCAAGCCTAGGTTATCGGTCAAATATGTGTAAAATCGTCTAATACTTATTACTCGTCTTGCTCGTGTAGTTTCGTTATTTTGGCGCACATTTTTGCAATATATCATAAATTGATATGCGTCTTCAAGTTTTACACTCTGTATAAATTTTAAATCAATAGGGGACAAATCAATTTTTTCATCTTCGGTGTCAAAACTGTATAACCCTTTAAGCTTTACCATATATCTGAAAAAAGTACGCAAATCGGATGCGTATTCGAGTACCGATTTTTCGCTGTGACCTTTGATAGCCTCAATGTATACAAGATATTGCTGTACAAGCTTTGGCAATGTTACAAACTCTTCTTTACGCATAATTTGATTAACTCCTTGAAAATTTGTAAATATTCCGGCAATTTAATTTGTTGTTAAAAGCTATAGATAATTATTGTAAATTATTCATCCGATAGAAATTATTTAAACAATGTAGTTATCGTTTCAAAATAACTGAATGCCTGCAAATGAATAGTTTTTTCTGTATATCTGTATATTTGTTAATGTGTCAATATAATAAGTTAAATTTTGGTTATTTACTATAAAACAATATAATTTTAATTTTAAACTCCCCTTAATTGCACAAAATATTTATTTTGTGCAATTATAACACGATTTTTAAGCTATGTCAATACTTTCAACCCTGCTATGAATTGCACAAAAATTTCCTACTTCTCGATTAATTTGTATTTTTCATCAAACTTTTTGTATGATTCAAGAATGTTGTTTAGCCTATTTAAAGCATTTTCATAATTTACATGACTTATTTCTTTTTCACCGGCAACTAAATTCAGACTGTAACCGTTTATCAAATCAATCGAAGTTATTTCCATTTTACTCGGAACACTTTCAAGTAATTCCTTGATTCTTTTTAAATCAATTTTTTCAACAAGCAATTTTATCCACCTCCCTATTAATATGTAAATATAAAAGCAGCCGATTTCTCGACTGCTTTATAATTATTAGTATGGAAATGGGATTAATTTTTCAAGATTAACAGTTGTACCTTTATTGTCTATTACAATTTTTATATCTTTTGAATTGTTAAATTGCCACATAAATTCACGACAAGCACCGCAAGGTGGCAAAACTTTTCCTTTTTTATTAACAGCTATAACTATATCTATGTCAATTTCGCTGTTTGTAATCATTGTCGATAATGCATTTCTTTCGGCACACATACCAAGTGAACAATCTGTGTCAATACAAACTCCTGTATAAATATTACCTTGTTTTGTTAATACAGCAGCACCTACGCCACCGAAACACATTTGTTCATTGATTTTGTTAGGAACTGCAACAGATTTTGCAATGTTATAAAGTTTTTTAATTTGCTTATTTTGAATTTCATCATCGTTATATTTTTGTTTTAACATTTTGATACCGTTCATATATTTCCTCTATTTCACAATTATCCCAAGCTTTTCTAAATTCATTTATAGAACTATATCGGTCGTTTCTATTGTTGTTTACTGCTTTTGTTGCAACAGAAAACAACTTTTCAGATAATTTCCAATTAACAATATTTTTACTGTAATTACCAAACAGTGCAAAAGCAAATGCACCGGCAGTATACACATTTGTAATTTCGTCAATGGTTGCACCTAATTCAAATTCCTCCGGCGACATAAATTTTGCACTGCCATACATTCTTCCCATATTATTTATATAAGGTTGTTTTTCAAAATAATCAATATCACAAATTGTTGTTTTTCGATTTACGGAATCATAAATTATACTTCCGTCATAAAAATCTACAGCAATATATCCATTTGAGTTAATATATTCTAAAAAATCAAGAATGTCAGAAAATACATTAAGCTTATCAGTTATAGGAAGTTGCATAAATGTTTTGTGTTCGTCTTGGTACATCCTACCCATACAATTACCGTTAACCCACTTAAATACCATTGCAAAACCGTTGCCGATATTTTCATAATTTACTAATTCTATTAAATTCTTATGCTGTAAATTTTGATAAATCGGTAACGATTTTTTTTATCTTTTTATTGCATCTATCGGACTGTCGTTGTATTCTGCTGTCGGTGCTCCTGCAAATTTAACGAAATATTTGTCGCCGTCTTTTTCCGTTCCAAAGCAAATATTACCTGAATCTTGGTCATCAAATACTTTAAATACCCTTCCGTATTTTGCCAAGAAACTAAAATCAAAAAAAGATTTAAGTTTAAATGTAATACCGTCAATAGTGTAATTATTTGTTGATATATTAGTCTCTTTCATACAATTCTTTAATCTCTTTAAATTCAGTTCCAATTATATTTTCAGTTATGTATTTGCTGTTTTTCCAATAACATTTTTGTGCAACTGAATTATTATCATTTGTCAAAATTCTATACTTATTATCAATTATTTCGAGTGCTGAATTATCAAGCATAATTGCAGGAATTTTATGCGTTCTTTTCATCATTTGCTTAACTGACTCTGCCCTATTTGGCTCGGTTACGATATGAGGCGCAAATAAAATATGTATTATTCCGAGTCCTTTTACTCTAATCATTCTATTTCTGCTTTTTGAAATAATTTCCGAATCGGAATTGCCCCAATCGCACCAACAAATTCCACCTGCACTTACACCACACAAAACTTTATCATCGTTATAAGCGTCAATAAGCATTTTATCAATGCCGTATTTTCTAAGAAATTTCGTCAATTTTAATGTATTTCCACCACCACCTATTGCTACAATTTTTTCCATAAAAACTCCTTAATATTGTTTTGATTTAAATATAACTATAATTTCAATTCCATAAATCCTACTGTAAAAGGAAGATGTTCAAATTTTCTTGTGCCGGTATGAACAAAGCCTAAAGATTTATACCATTCTTTTAAAATTGCATTTTCTTCTACTATTCCTATTTTGATTTTATTTACACCAAGAGTATTTTTAGAATAATTAATGGCATAGTTTACTAAATCTTTGCCTATGCCAATGTGTCTGTATTCAGGTAAAACTGATAAATTGTTCAGTTCTGCACTATCATCATTTATACTTAATGAAAAATAACCAACAAATTTATTATTGTATTCATACAAAAACATTGATTTACCGTTTTCAAATTGATTTTGTAGTTTTTCTAATGGCATAAAAGCAGTATGATTTGGACAGTTTTCTTTTGTCAAATTCATATCATCGGCGACTGTTTGAAAGCTTTTGTGAATTATATTTAGACAAGTATCTAATTGATTTTCATTTGTTACTTTTATAATCATTCTTTATACTTCCTATGTATCTAAATTTACAATTTGCATTTTTAGCTGTTAGCTCATCTTTTTCTTCATCGCCAATAAATAATAAATCTTTTATATCAACATTAAAATAATCAGCAATATATTTTAAACCGTATTTATTTGGTTTTCTGTATCCGCAACTTTGAGATGAAACATACAAATCAAATTGTTCAATTAGTTCTTTTATCGATTTTTTGAATATATAATCAGGCATACCATTTGGTAAATCGCTTAAGCAAGCAACTTTGTAGTCTTTCAATTTGAAGTAATTAATCATATCTGGTGCATAGTCGAAGATGACTGCTGTTTTAGTAATATCTTCAAAAAAACAATTAATAATATCGTTGATTTCTATATCTGTATTCCAATTTGATATAATATTGCCGAATATTTCTGTTGGTGCAATTTCAATTTCACTGAAAGTTGTTCTTGGGTTATATGACTTTAAAATATCTACCGATTTGTTTATTTCTTCTTCAGTTAGATTAAGAGTGAGTTTCTTATTCAGATTTACAAAACAGGTTTTATAACGACTACTCCATGTAGGTGGCATATCCTTAAATTCCATCAGTGTTCCACCTAAATCAAATACTACTACTTTCATAATTGTTCCTACTACTATAAACTCAAAAAATATTTTTCAGATATATATTTAAAACCGAATTTTTCGTAAATATGTATTGCATCAGGTGTATTTGTTGTGAGTGTAATATCCGTGTAGCCTTTTGCCTTTGCAAATTTGAGTAAATAAGCGATGACCTGTTGTTGATAGCCGTTACCACGGTACTCAAGTACAGTATACACGCTGACTAACGAGCAATGCCTGCCTTTTTTACTTGTACAAACTGTAATTTGTGGCAATTCAATCAGTTGTTCGATACCTGCCATAGCGATAGGCTTATTTTCAATATAAAGTATTGCAAAGAAAATTGTTTGGTTTAAATGTTTATCTAAATATTTTTTAGTTATTTGCGCAAATTCTTCCGAAAAAAAGGCATAATCTTTTCTTAATGTTTTATTCCAATCTTCAACCTGCATTTCAACCCTTAAATTAACAATGTCTTTTATGTTTTTGTCAGTTGCGATTAATATTCTTGTTTTGAGATTAGTGTCTCGTAATATAACATATTTGCTGTCTCTTTTCATTTAATATTCCCCATTTTCTTGATTATTTAATTTTTTCTATTTTGCCGAGTCGATTTATTATAATACTTGCAATAATTCCGTTGATGACTCCTGTTATTAAGCCTGAGAACATAAGAACAGGAAAATAATAAACGATTCTGTATGTATTCATAACAAAGCCGGCAACGATAATTTGACCGAGATTATGAACCGTGCCACCTACTGCAGATACACCGACAGGTGTAAATTTGTCAGTCTTTTTAAGTAGGTACATAACGGCAAATGAAAGAAGCCCACCTACCAAGCTGTAAATCATTGCGAATGTACCGTTAAAAAGGAACCCGGCAAGAACTATACGAACTATTGAAATGATAAAAGCATCACTTGTTTTCATAGTATAAAGTGCTGTTAAAACAACCAAATTCGACAAGCCAAGCTTTATACCGGGTACGCCAAAGTTAAACGGAATCAGCGATTCTAAATATGAAAATGCGAAAGCCAAAGCTATCATAAGAGCGAGGGTACAAAGGTGCTTAATATTAACTTTTTTCACTTTGCCACCCCATCTACTTCGCTGTCTTTTAAATTTGCAACAGTTACTATAACTTTATTCGGAAGACATATAATTGACTCATTGTTTTTGCTGATTTTATTATGATTTACGCAAATTTTGTCTTTACAATCGGCATAGGACATATATGCTTCACCGTCTTTTACAACGACTGTATTGCAGATTTTGTCACCATTATATATATTATATTCTTGGTCCCTATTAAGTTCTAATACTGCTATTTGTTTACTGTTTTGCTCAATTATTACTTCGTTACCTGTTTTGTTTATCAAGGTAATTGCTACAAGAATAATAATTGTCAAAACAATCACCGAAGCTATTAAAATTATATCGTTTCTGATTTTCTTATTTTTCATTGATAATTGCCTTTATGCCACTTGATTGATATGTTTTACCGTTACTGTCAAGCCAAATTGCCTCGATTTTATCATTACTTTCTACAAGGTTTTTACCGTCCTCATAACTCATACAAAACAGTGCTGTTGAAAAAGCATCGGCAAGTGCACTGCCAGATGAAATTACCGTAACCGAAGTGAAATACTCAGCCGGATAAAGAGTATCAGGGTCAATTATATGGCTGTAATTTTTACCGTTTACAGTGTAATAACGCTGATATGAACCACTTGTAACAACGCTTGTATTATTTTTTGCATTGACTTTCATTAAATAATCGTTTGAATTTGGATTTTCAATACCTATAACAAAATCGTTACCGTCAGGCTTATTTCCAATAGTGATTATGTTACCACCAAGTGAAATAACGGCACTTTGCCATAGGTCGTTTTGGGTTATATACTCGTAAATTTTATTGCAAACATAACCTTTTGCAATGGCTCCAACATCAAGTTTAAGTTCTTTGTCTTTAAAAAATACAGTCGAATTTTTATTATCTATAATTAAATCATCAATGTTTGTATGCTTGTTTGCATCTATCAACTTTGTTTTTGGAGGTAATGATTTTCCTTCATCTCTATAATCGTGCCAAATTGATAAAACACTTCCCATAGCAATATTGACTTTACCGTTCGTATCTTTATAAGCCTTTTTTGAAAAGTTTAGTAAATCAATAATTTCTTTATCAACTTTTATGGCTTTTTTATAAGCATTATCATTTAGATATTTAATGTTTATAACATTGTCATAATTATTATATATATCAAAAAGTTCAGAGTAATTTTTAATTATTTTATAAAGCTCGTTATATTTTTTGTCAAAGCTTTCCTGTGAAGTGTCGTAAGCAGTAATGCTTGACGCTGTATCAAAAAGTTCTAAAAAGCTTTTTGAGTATTTAGCGTATTTATTATTTGTACAACCAAAAAGTGTAAATAACAAAACAAAGGAGAGGACTAACGAAACAATCTTTTTCATAAGTCCCCTCCTTTCTTTAATTTAAAAATTCTTTTATTACCTTAGTCGGACATTTTTCAGCGCAAAGTCCACATTCACTGCATTTATTGTAATCTATTTTAGCAATATTATCAACTACTTTTACAGCTTCGTTCGGACAATTTCGCTGGCACATACCACAGCCGATACAACCTGCCTGACAGTTATCTTTAACTACTTTACCTCTTTGCTTATTTGAACATTGTACTCGATATTTTGAATCATACGGCACAATTTCAATAAGATTAAGAGGACAAGCCTTTACACACTTGCCACAGGCGATACAAAGCTCTTTATCAACGACAGCCTTGCCGTTAATGATTCGTATTGCCTGATTGTCACAAACATCTGCGCAAGAGCCGTAGCCCATACAACCGTATTGACAGCTTCTTTCGTTACCACTCGGCGTAACGGCTGCCGAAGTGCAAGTCCTTGTACCGTAATAGTTGTATTTTTGATGCCTTACTTCACAAGTACCCGAGCATTTGACAAAAGCAGTTTGCCTGACAAATTCACCGGCGCTCGTTCCCATAATTTCAGCTATTTTGTCAGCACCTGTTTTACCTGCCGGTGGGCAAGCATTTATCGGTGCTTCACCCTTTGCAATGGCTTTGGCAAGTGCATCACAGCCAGCATATCCACAAGCACCACAGTTATTACCTGCAAGTGCCTGCCTTACTTTAACTTCCTTTTCGTCAACTTCGACATGAAAAACTTTTTCTGCAATGCTCAAGAGTATTGCAATAATTAAACCGACGATTGCTACAACACAGGTAGCAATGATTATACTTTTAAAATTCATATACTACCTCCGTTATTTAAGCGAACCAAAGCCGTAAAAAGCAATTGCCATAAGGCAAGCTGTTAAAAGAACAGCAGGTGTGCCTTTAAACGCTTTTGGAAAATCGTTGTTTTCGGTTCTTTCTCTGAGCCCTGCCATGATAATAATTGCGATTGCAAAGCCTACAGCAGTACCAAATCCTGTAATTACAGATGTGATAAAATTATTGTTATCCTGAACATTTGTAAGTGCTACACCGAGTACGGCGCAGTTGGTTGTAATAAGTGGCAAATATACGCCGAGTGCCTGATAAAGCTTCGGTACATACTTTTTGAGAAATAACTCAATTAGCTGAACAAGAGCAGCAATTACAAGAATGAAAATAATTGTGTTAAGATATGTAATATTAAACTTTTTAATTACAAATGTGTAAAGCAAATTGGTTACTGCACTTGCAATTGTGATAACAAATATTACTGCGCCACCCATACCGGCAGCAGTTTTAACATTTTTAGATACACCCAAAAACGGACAAATACCCAAAAACTGACTGAGTACAACATTGTTGATTAGTGCAGTAGTCATTAAAACAAGAAATAAGGTTTTTAACATTATTTAGTTACCTCCTTATTTTCACTTTCCTTGCACAAAGATTGACAGTGTGCGCAGTCGCCACCACAGGCAGTTTCACCGTTTACATGCCTGTTAGCACCTTTTGCACCGAATTTATTTTGAAGTGCACAAAGAAATGCAAGCACAAGAAATGCACCCGGTGCCAAAATGAAGATTGATACACCTTCGTATGATTTAGGAAGAATTTGAAGATTGAAAATCTTGCCTGTACCGATAAGTTCACGAACAATACCGATTGAGGTTAAGCCGATTGTAAAACCTAAACCCATACCGAGACCGTCGAATATTGACGGAATAACTTTGTTTTTGGAAGCGTAGCTTTCGGCTCTGCCTAAGATGATACAGTTAACAACTATAAGTGGAATATAGAGTCCTAAAGCGTCGTAAAGCGAGGTTACATATGCCTGAAGCACCATTTGAACTATTGTAACAAAGGATGCAACAATGACGATATAAGCCGGCATACGAACTCCGTCAGGAATAACTTTCCTCAAAAGCGAAATGAGCATATTACTCATTACAAGTACAACGGTAGTTGCAAGACCCATACCAAGACCGTTAATTGCAGAAGTAGTAACGGCAAGAGTCGGGCACATACCGAGCATAAGGATGAAGGTTGGATTTTCTTTTACAATACCGTTATAAAGTCTTTCTATCGGTGTTTTCAAATTAATCAACCTCCTTTAACTGATTGTTATAAACAGCAAGTGCACTGTCAACAGCTTCACATACTGCGTTAGAAGTAATTGTTGCACCACTGAGTGCGTCAATTTCACTGTCAGATGATGCGCCTGTTTTGGTATAATTTATACCGTTTGCAGATTTGCCGATAAATTGAGATTTGAACTCATCTTCGGTTGCTTTTGCACCGAGACCTGCAGTTTCACTGTGTGACAAAACAGTAAAGCCGGTTATGGCATTATCTTCATTTGATACGCCGACTGCTATTTTTACATCGCCACCGTAACCTGACGGTGAAGTTGCTGAAAATACATAACCTATTGTGTTGCCTTCGTCGTCGGTTGCTTTGAGTACATCGTCAACCGTGCACTGAGAAAGGTTTTCTTTCTTAAGCGATGCTTTCGACTGCTTAAGAATGTCATCTGTATTGTCGAGTGTTTCAAATTTTGCGACAGGATATACGACTTCATATGCTTCAAGTCGTGCTTTATCCTGTGCCTGAGCGATAGGCTCTTTTGTAACTTCATTAACGAATGCAAGCGACACACCTGCAACAAGTGTTATAAGAAAAAGTGCAATGCAATTTTTTAAAAACTTATTTTTCATTATTTACACCTCTTCTTTCTTACGCATACCGAAGGCCTTTGGTACCGTTACCTTTTCGATAAGTGGAACTACAAGGTTTGAAATAATAATTGCGTATGATACACCTTCTGCACTTGAACCGAGCACACGGAAGGTTGCAGTTAAGAAACCGATTAAAAGTGCATAGATTACTTGACCTGACTTAGTAATTGGACTTGTTGTGTAATCAGTTGCCATAAATACAGCACCACTTACCAAGCCACCGGTAAATAAATTGCCGAGTACAAAGTTAAGCGTATCATAGTCAAATCCTATATGTCTGCCCTTTACAGCAGCAAAAATAAGTGCAAATACAAGTGTTGAACCTACATAAATAACCGGTATTCTCGGTGAAATTACTTTTCTTATAAGCAAATAAACAAAACCGAAAAGTATCGCAAGTATGCAAACTTCGCCTATACAACCGTTTTGAAGTCCTAAAAATGCATCTTTTAAATTGATTGTTTCACCTGCTTTGATTTGCGCAAGTGGTGTTGCAGATGAAACGCCATCGGCAGTTGAAAAATCAGTCATACGAGAGGTGAATGAAATAAGTAAAAAGCATCTTGCAGCAAGAGCAGGATTCATAATATTTTGACCTATTCCACCAAACAGCATTTTTACTACAATAATTGCAAAAACACCACCGATTGCAGGCACCCACCATTTAACCTGTGGTGGCATATTAAGTGCAATAATCAAGCCTGTTACTACTGCACTGAAATCAAATACAGTTATAGGCTTTTTATAAATTAATTCAAAAATCAGTTCACTAAGCACACAGCTTACAACTGAAGAAATGATAACAAGAAGTGCATTTGTGCCAAAGTGCCAAACACCGAAAGCAAGGGTAGGAACAAGTGCAATGCAAACATCAATCATAATTTTTTGAGTAGAACTCTTATCTCTTATATGTGGTGAAACCGAAACATTATACATAACTTACCCCTCCTTACTTCGCAGTCTTACTTTCACGAACTTTAATTTTTGCAAGCTTAAATGTTTGCGTAAGTGGTCTTTTTGCAGGACATACATATGTACAGCAACCACATTCTATACACTCCATACCGTAAAGCTTTTCAAACTGCTCGTAATTTTTACTCAGTGCAGCCTGTGCCATAAGCTGAGGTACAAGCGTTTCAGGGCAAGCGTTGACGCATCTGCCACAACGAATGCATGCAGTTGTTTCCATTTTTTCAACATCATCTGTAGTAATTGCAAGAATTGAAGATGAAGTTTTAGTAACAGGATAATCGAGTGTGTCCATAGCCATGCCCATCATAGGACCACCGGAAATAATTTTTACGGTGTTATCTTTAAGTCCACCACACTCATCTGCTAAAAATTTATGCGAGATGCCAAGTGGTACATTAACATTTGCCGGTTCATTCATTCCGTCGCCGGTAAGCGTAACGACTCTGTGAATAAGTGGCATATTCATTTTAACAGCCTCATAAATTGCGATAACAGTTGCAATGTTGAGCACTATAACACCTGCGTCGGCAGGAAGAATATGAGAGTTAATCTGCCTGCCTGTAACAGAAGAAATCAGCCTTCTTTCGCCACCCTGAGGATAACGAGTTGAAAGTGGCATAACATTAATTCTTTTATTGCCGTTACATTCAAACGAAAGAGCGTCGATTGCTTTAGGTTTATTATCTTCAATTCCGATAATAGCGTCTGCTTTTTCAAAAAGACGAAGAACTATTGCAATACCTTCAATAATTTCTTTGCTTTTTTCAACCATCAATCTGTAGTCGGAAGTAAGATAAGGCTCACATTCCGAGCCGTTAATAACAATATAATCAATGTTTTGATTTTTAGGTGAAAGCTTAACACCGGTCGGAAAGCCTGCGCCACCCATACCGACGATACCACTGTCGGATATAATTTTAATTATTTCTTCATTTGAAAGTGAGTTGACATCTCGTGGAACACCAAAAGTATCAACACTTTCATCTTCAAAATCATTTGTAACAACAACGCATTTTGAAGATTTACCGTTTAGCATAAATCTGTCCTCTACGGCTTTTACTTTGCCGGAAACAGAAGAGTAAACAGGAGATGAAACAAATGAGCTTGCCTCCCCTATTTTCATACCCTTAAGTACCCTGTCACCAACCTTAACGCAAGGTGCTGCAGGCGCACCGATATGCTGACTCATAGGAAATACCATTATTTCTTCCGAGCCAAGCTGTTTGATTTGTTTGTCAGCAGCAAATTCTTTACCTTCGTAAGGATGAACTCCTGCCTTAAATTTTCCCTTAGTCATACATTTTCCCTCAATTACCATTTTAGGTGTGCATTAGTCAATAATATTATATTAACACAATTATACATATTTTTCAACAGACAAAGGCATTGTTTTGTTTATAATATAAAAAAAGAACCTACCCATAAGGATAGGTTCAAAATGTTTATTATTCTTCAACAAGTAATAATTATTTATTATTAAATAATTTCATTCGATTTAATAATTCATCTAAAAATTCTGTTTGATTATCTACCGAAAAGCAAAATTGCTTACCACTTTTTAAAGTTAATTCAATATAATTTGAATAATCGCCTGCAATAAATGTTTGTCGTGCTTTTCTTCGATCATATCTTAAATTGTATGTGCTGTTAAAAACGCTTGCCACATCAGAATAATTTATTTTGAATTTCGGCTTATTCTTTCCAATGCCTAAAGTTTGTGTTGTTATTTCTAAATAAGAATCATAAAGAATAACACCTTTAAAACCAAAGCAAAGCTTTATTGCGAAAAACAATCCGATTAAAATTGAAAGAACTAACAGTACCATCATTAATTCAACACTAAAATGTTTGGTAATTTTGCATAACCCCATAGCTATTGCAATAATATAAAATGCAACTATTGGAATTCCCAAATTAGTAAAAAATGAAAAAAAGCCACCGGCAAATTTATCAATAGTGTTTGAATATCTAAAATAATATATTTTTGCTTTCATAATTTTTAGTATCCTTATTCTTCAACAAGTGCTGAAAAAGCTTCTCTGATATTTCGTACCGGAACTATATCAATACTTGTTTTAAGCGACTTTGGTAAGCTTTTATAATTATGGAAAGGAATTATACATTTTTCAAAACCAAGCCTATGCGCTTCGGTTATTCTTTGCTCACAGTGATTAACTGCTCTTATTTCACCGGCAAGTCCGACTTCGCCGAATGCAAGCACCTTATCGTCTACTGCTTTATCTTTTAAAGACGAAACAAGTGCAAGAGCTACAGTCAAATCGGCAGCCGGTTCGTCAAGCTTTAAGCCACCGATAACATTAACATATGCGTCCATATTGTTAAAGAAGTACCCTGCTCTTTTTTCAAGAACTGCCAAAAGCATACTCATTCTATTATAGTCAAAGCCGGTGCTCATTCTCCTCGGAGTGCCGAATCCTGTTGCACAAACAAGACCTTGAACTTCGGCTAAAATAGGTCTTGAACCTTCCATAACACAAGCTACGCAAGTACCGGAAGTGTTCTTCGGTCTGCCGGAAATCATCATAAGCGACGGATTCAAAACCTCTTTTAATCCGTCCCCTGTCATTTCAAATACACCTATTTCATTAGTAGAACCAAATCTGTTTTTAGCACCTCTTAAAATTCTGTACGAGTAATTTCTTTCGCCCTCAAAATACAAAACCGTATCAACAATATGCTCTAAAACTTTTGGTCCTGCTATAGCGCCGTCTTTATTAACATGGCCCACAACAAAAATAGGAATGCCTAAGCCTTTTGCAGTGTGCATAAAAATGTTAGTACATTCTCTGACTTGTGTTACAGAACCTGCCGAAGAAGTAATTTCTTCATATACCATAGTTTGAATAGAGTCGATAATTACAATGTCAGGCTTTTCTTCTTTGATGCATTCGACAATAACACCTACATCTGTTTGTGGCAATATGTAAAGATTATCAGTTGTTACGCCGAGCCTGTTGGCTCTGAGTTTAATTTGACTTGCTGATTCTTCACCACTGACATAAAGCACTTTTTTACTTTGACCGAGATGCTGGCAAATTTGAAGTAAAATAGTTGATTTACCTATACCGGGGTCACCGCTGATGAGTACCAAGCTACCGATTACGATACCACCACCAAGCACCCTGTCAAATTCTTTTATGCCGGTTGATATTCTTTCTTCCTCGTCACCGACAATGTCATTAAGCGCCATAATTTGATTGACACTTGTCATTGAGTTTTTCAAACTTTGCTTAGCTGACACGGTAGGTAATTCTTCGTTTAAAGTATTCCATTCGCCACAACCCGGGCACTTGCCGTACCACTTTGGCGACTCGTAACCACATTCACTGCAAACATATATTGATTTAATCTTTGGCATTTATAATTCCTCTGTTATGTAAATATTAAGCCCAAGCATAATTAAATATGCAAGTTTGTTTTGATAGTCATTATTTTGCAAATCACTGTTTTCTTTTGTATTGCTCATAAATCCACATTCAACCATAACCGACGGCACTTTAGCCTTATGAAGCAAATAATATGCACTGTCGCTTTTTTTGTTGAGCCTTTGATTATCGGGCTGTAAAAACTTTTTGGTTACATCAAGAATAGAATCGGCAAGAACAGGACTTTTGTCATCATTCGGTGAATACCAAATTTGCATACCGTGTTCCTTTTCATTTTCAAAATGATTTTGATGAATAGAAATAAGTGTACTGTTATGAACAGAATTTATATAGTCCATTCGATTATATAAGTCAGACCTTTTGGTGTCGTCGCCTTTACGATAATATTGATAATCACCTGTTCTTATAAGCGTTGCATTAATGCCTGAAACTCTTGCAAAATCATAAAGCTTAAGTGCGATATTCAAATTTATATCTTTTTCCTTAGCACCGTCAACACCTATTGTACCTGCGTCAATTCCACCGTGACCTGCGTCAATCACAAGATTAATACGGTTTAAACTTTGAGCATTATTAACGGCAGTTTTATTTCTTAGCGCCACATTGATACCAAGGCAAGAGCAAAATGTAAAGATAACAGTTAATATTATTACAGTGCTTTTTTTCATTTCTATCACCGTTAATAATATGAAATAATTATACTATAATATTACAAAGTTATCAAGAACTATTGTGTTTTATAATATACTATGATATATTTAGAGTAATATAGGAGGATAGTATATGAAAAAGGCGTTGTCTATATTGCTGTCATTAGCAATAATTTTACAAACAAGTTTATTTACAGTTAGCACATTTGGAAAAGGTGTAAGTGAGGGTAATAATTCAATTACTTATATCGATTCCATTGATTCGGTTTCAGAAATGGTTAAGAAATATGATGACGGTAAAGACTATGTTTCATATGATGAATATATTTCGGCTAAACCGTCATCATACAGCCAGAAAGATTCAAAAAATGATTATACTGATTATGAAGAGAAATATGAATTTCAAACTTCAAGATTGTTTGTAAAAAGCAATTATGATATTGAATTTTTAAATAGCGTTGATTATTCAATGATTTACGATGATACTTATCTCCTTCAATTCAAATCACCGAAAGACGCTGAAAAAGCATACGATTATTACAGCAGTTCAAATAATGTGGAATATGTTGAAGCTGACAGTATATACAGTTCATCAGGATATATTTATAAGGGCCAACCTGACGAATATTTCTATAATCCCGATAATTCAAATTTTGATACTTATGATGTAAATAATGCAATGAACCAAGTAACCGATATTGCAGATTTGAAACAATATGTACTTGAAAATGCTGTTAATCTGTATGACGAAGTAAAAGTTGCCGTTATTGACAGTGGTGTTAACAAAGAACACGAGGCAATTAAAGGCAGATTTGCAGGAGGTAAAGATTTTGCTGACGATAAAAACGGTGACGGCGGTACGGACACTTTAGGTCACGGAACTGCCGTTGCGAGTATGGTTGTTGATGTGTCATTGCCAAACACAAAAATATATTCATACAGGGTTGGAGTAACAGCTGATTATACACTTACAAATATTGTCCTTGCATTTGAGCAAGCAATAGCCGACAATGTTGATATTATAAACTGTAGTTTTAGCAGTTATAAAAATTCAAAGCTTTTATGCGATGTAGTTAATAATGCACACAGTAATGACATAAATATTTTTGCAGCAGCAGGAAATTCGTCACGAAATATTGATACAACGCCTACTTATCCTGCGTCATACAGAAATGCAGTAGCCGTAGGCTCCGGAGATGCACGACTTACTTCATTTAGCAATTACGGTTCGGATGTTGGACTTTATACATTTTATAATTCGAATGTTGCAGATGTAAAAAACACAACTGCACTTGATTGTTACAGAACCGACCGAGGCACATCGTTATCAACTCCTGCCGTGGCAGGTGCATGTTCAATGCTCAAAACATTGTTCAGAGATGAAACAAATGATGAACTTACTATGCGACTTTGGACTGGTGCAACCGAACCCGTTAAACAATTTTCAGGTTCAGGCTTAGTTAAAAATGCGTACGAGGTATCATATCTAAATTCTGCGCTTATAGATACTGTAGAAGTTAAAACTACTGTTAAGCCTCAGATAACGCTTAACAGATCAGCTGACGGAACAGTAGAGGTTTCACTCAGTCACGAAGATGAAAATGCTACTATTTGGTATAAAACAGAAGGAAAAGATGAAGGTGAAGGTACATTTGAACTCTATACAAAACCGATAGAGCTCAAATCAAGTTGGGAAAATTTTGTGGCTTATGCAAAGTCAGACAAAATGTTAAAAAGCGAAACAGTTTATGAAAAGGTTATAACAGGTTACACTGAGAACGGATTTTATTGTAACAAATTTGGTATGATTTATAAATTTGTACCGACTCAATATAAAGGAGATTTAGAAAACTTAGTAGTACCCGAAAATATAGGTGGAATGATACCAACCTCATTTAGCAGCTATTATTTAAGAACCGAAGTTTTTGATCCGGACTATTGCCCGGTGATTAAAAGTATTACGTTGCCGAAAACTGTGACAATCATCGGCAAATATGCTTTTAACGATTGTATAAATCTTGAAAGTATAACAGCCAAGTCGGTTAACAATATTGATCTCGGTGCCTTCTACAACTGTGAAAAACTTAAGAACATTGAATTTGGTGATTTAACAACCATCAGCACTATAAGCTTTTATAATTGCAAATCACTAAACGATTTTTCACAATTTGAAAAGTTCGAAACTATACCTGAACATTGCTTTGAAAATTGCGGTTTTGAAACGATAAGTACAACAGCCTGCAAAGAAATCGGTGATTCTTCATTTAAAGGATGTGAATCTTTAAAAAGTATATATTTGCCAAATGTTACGGCAATAGGAGATTCTGCCTTTGCAGATTGTACTGACCTTTATGAATATTATATTCCCTCATGGACGAAAACTCTGCATTACAGTATTTTTGACAATACTTCAATTACCAATGTAAATCTAAATATAGATTACTGTATTGACCAATTTGCAAATTGTAAAATAGAATATGCTTATTTGCCTAATGTTTTTGTGCTTTGGAAAGATTTTTTTGATACGCAATATGTAAAACAAGCCGAATTTGAAAAAGTAACAGAACTTCACGAATTTTCAGATAAGGTTCAAATTATGGCACTGCCAAGCAGTATAAATTTAATTGACGATGAATTTTGCAAAAAGAATGGTGATAATTTAACAGTTTATGGCACGGCAGATGAAAACAATCTTATTTATACTTGGTGTAAAGATAACGATGTACGATTCAAAAACATATCGCAGGAAACTGCAATAATCGAAGATTTACCGAAACAAATAACAGACATAAAATCTACGCTTACTGCAAATGTAATAGGCTTTAACCGTACTTATCAGTGGTATTCAAATGATGTTAGCGATAATACAACTGGTACTCCTATTCCAGGTGCTAATTCAAGAACTTTTGTCCCTGCCGATTATCCGCTTGCAGACTATTACTACTGCGTTGTTACAAGTAAAGACGGCGAATATGACCCTGTTACAATAACGACAGGCGTAACTCAAAATTGCAACTGCGATTACTCGGTATATAATGCCGCAACAGATACGGCAAACGCTATAATCAATAACCCTGATTATAACTCAAAATATGATGAAACTTCACGAGAAATCTTTGAAAAAACAGTCAACGATAATAAGCTTGATACTTCAATAATTAATTCTCAAGTTACGATTGATTTGTTCACTTCAAATATCCTTAATGCTATAACAAATATAAAAACAAAAGAATATACCGTGAATTTTGAAGTAATAGTTGATGATTCGGTTGTAAATCAAGAACAAATTAAGGGCGGTTACGGTGATTTGGTAAACCTTGATATAACCGATGTAAACGGTACAAATTACAGCTCATATCATATTAAGAAGTGGGAACTTGTTTCCGATACAACTTCGGCTAAAACAACTCATTTTTATGACAGCAAATCAATATCATCAATAATCAATGATAATTTAACCGTGTCAGTATATCTTGTTCCCGATTCGAGCAGTCAAGACGATTATTCAAAGCTTACTTTTGTATCGTCTAACGGTTCTGTAATAGATATTTCGTATGTTAAAAACGGAAGCGTTATTGATACTTCGTCATCAGTAGTTATGTGCGACAACGAAGTTTTGACAACTGCTCCTATAATACCGTTTTATCAATTTGACTGTTGGAAAGACGGTGAAAGCGTTGCCGATAATATAACAGTAAGTAGCAATATTTGCTTAGTAGCAAATTATACTTATTCGTCGGGCTCTTGCATCATTAAGAGCAATTCAACTAATGTTCTTATAAATAACAAATATAACCCATCAGGCTATAGCGCAAGGTATGATGAAAAGGTATATTTAACCTCTAAATCAGGCAAACAGCTTGCTATATACAACAGTGATGATGAGCTTCTTTCATATGTTAATGAAACAGGCTATATTCATACGCCTAAAACAGATTGTTTGATAATAAAAGAAGTTGAACGCTCAGAAGCAAAAGTTTCAGTCTTGGGTGCATTTTTAGCCAAGACAAATGATAACAAAGATAAAGCTTCATTTAATTGCCGATACTTTTTACCAAAAGACTATAAACTTGTTGAATGTGGCGCTGTAGTTACCGGTAATGAAGAAATTGCAAATGACAGGAGTAAATTTGTAATCGGCAATGAAAAAGTGCTTAAACTGATTTCTCAAAAGCAAACAAATTCCCTTGAATATACAATTTCGTTAACTTCCGATTTCACCGGCAAAACAGCACTTTATTCAAGAGCATATATTATCTATGTTGATAACAGCAACAATACAAAAATTATTTATTCAAACCCATATTCATTATATTTAAGTTAAGGAGATAATCACTATGAAAAAAGAAAACTATCAAAAGCCTGTAAGCGAACTTCAAATCTTCGCCCAAATGCCTGTTTATACTACATCATACGGTGGTGGCTATAACGGCAACGATACTAATACCGACATTGATAAAGGCGATTTGGATAATATTTTTTAAGCAACTATTATCTAATATAAAGAAACGAGGCAGTATTTATGAAAATAGTTAATTTAGACGGTGTGACCACAAATCCGGGTGATTTAAGTTGGGAGCCATTTAAAAAACTTGGTGATTTTACTGTTTATGACAGAACAGAACCTGACCAAATTATAGAACGAGCAAAAGGTGCAAATGCACTTATTATCAATAAAACTATTGTAACAAGGGAAATTCTTGAACAGCTTAAGCCTGAGCTTGAATATGTAGGGCTTCAGTCAACAGGATATAATGTGATTGACTGTGACGCTGCAAAAGAGCTTGGAATAACTGTTTGTAATATTCCGTCATACTCGACTAATGCCGTTGCTCAGCTTGTTTTTGCATTTATTTTGCAAATTACAAATAAAGTATCACTTCATTCTAAGGCTGTTTTTGACGGTGAATGGTGCTCTTGCCTTGATTTTTGCTTTTGGAAAGCACCTCTTACAGAACTTGGAGGTAAAAAAATCGGTATAATAGGCTTTGGTGCAATAGGTAGAAAGGTTGCAGAAATTGCAGAAGCATTCGGTATGTCTGTTCTGGCTTATGCACCACGACCGAAAGATAAAGGTGAACTCAAAACAGTTGAGTTTGTATCACTTGATGAGCTTCTTTCAAACAGTGATATTATTACTTGCCACTGCCCTCTTACTCCTCAAACCGAAAATCTTATTAATGAAGATACAATTTCTAAAATGAAAAAGAGTGCTATATTTATCAACACTTCCCGTGGACCTGTTGTAAACGAAAAAGCACTTGCAAATGCACTCAATAATGATATGATTCAGGCAGCCGGACTCGATGTACTGAGCGTTGAACCTGCAAAGAAAGATAATCCTCTGCTCAAGGCTAAAAACTGCTATATCACCCCTCACATTGCTTGGGCAGCTAAAGAAACAAGAGCAAGACTTTTGGGTATTCTTGAGGATAACTTAAAAGCATATATTGACGGCCACCCACAAAATGTTGTTAATGAGTGAGGCTTTTATGAATAAAAGAAAACTCCGTATAAGCTCAAATGAACTTATACGGAGTTTTTAATTTTCTTTTTTACTTCCGATTTTGCTTTCGGTATGGTTAATAAGTTTCTTTATATTTTCCTTATGAGCAACAACGACAATAATCGTAAATACTGCCGATATAACTGTAAGTGGCAATGATTTATAAAAAATAAATATGAAGACAGGATAAAGAATTGCCATAATGATACTGCCGAGTGAAACATATTTAGTCAAAGCAACAGTAATAATGAAAATTGCAAGCAAAATAAGAGCAATTCGCCAATCAATCATAAATACCATACCACCGGCTGTGGCAACACCTTTACCACCTTTAAAGGCGAAAAAGCAAGGAAATATATGACCGATTACGCAGAAAAGTCCTGCAAAAGACTTTGTAAACATTTTAGTGTCAACGCCGAGAATTTGGGTATTACTGCCTTTTGAAAGCGAAGTATGACCCAAATATTTCATAATTAAATATGCAAGAAGTATTGCGACAGCAACCTTAAGCATATCGCCTATAATGGTCATTACAGCATATTTTTTGCCGTAATTGCGAAGCATATTGGTTGAGCCTGCATTACCACTTCCGTGGCTTCTTACATCGTCTTTATTAAGTGATTTTGAAATTATTATACCAAAATTAAGACTTCCGAGAAGATAAGATAAAATTGCTATAACGATTAAAGCTAAAATCATTTTTTGCCTTCTCCTCGTTCCCTGATGATAAATCTTACAGGAGTACCGTCCAAACCGAATATATCCCTGATTTGATTTTCAAGATACCTTTGGTACGAGAAGTGGAAAAGCTCAGCATTATTAACAAAGAATACGAATGTAGGCGGCCTTGTAGATGCTTGAGTCATATAGAATATCTTAAGCCTTTTACCCTTATCCGTAGGTGGCTGAACTCTTGCCGTAGCACCGGCAAGCACTTCGTTAAGCTTACCTGTAGAAATACGCATGGAGTTTTGAGAATGAACGAATGAAATCATTTCATAAAGCTTATCGATTCTTTGACCTGTCTTAGCAGATATGAACATAATCGGAGCGTAGCTCATAAATGAAAAATCATTTGCAAGCTTATCTCTGTATTCTTTCATTGTATTGCCGTCTTTTTCGATAGCATCCCATTTATTGACAGCAATAATACAAGCCTTACCCTGTTCAAGTGCAATGCCTGCTACCTTTGAATCCTGCTCGGTAAAGCCTTCAACTGCGTCAATCATAATTACGCAAACATTTGCTCTCTCTACTGCCATTCTTGCACGGATAATGCTGTACTTTTCAATAGCATCGTCAACACGGCTTTTTCTTCTTAAACCGGCTGTATCGATAAAATTGAATTTACCGTATTCATTTTCAACATAAGTGTCGGTTGTATCTCTTGTAGTGCCGGCAATGTCTGATACAATTGCTCTGTTGACACCACTGATTTTATTGACAAGTGATGATTTACCGACATTAGGCTTACCGATAATGGCAACCTTAATAACTTCGTCATCATCGTCCTCTTCTTCACATTCAGGAAGATATTTGAGCACTTCGTCAAGCAAATCACCGGTGCCGTGACCGTGCGCAGCAGAAACAGCTACAGGGTCACCTAAACCGAGGTTATAAAATTCATAAAACTCAGGGTCAGGGTCACCGATACTGTCGCACTTATTAACGCATAAGATAATCGGTTTACCACTTTTTTGAAGCATGGTTGCCACATCATAGTCGCTCGCAACAACTCCGTCACGAATATTAGTTACAAGGATAATTACATCGGCAGTTGAAATAGCAATTTCAGCCTGAGTTCTCATCTGACTTAATATAATATCGGAAGTGTTAGGCTCAATACCACCTGTATCAACAAGCAAAAACTTATGATTAAGCCATTCACAGTCACCGTAAATTCTGTCCCTTGTTACACCCGGAGTATCATCAACGATGGAAAGCCTTGTTCCGATTAATTTGTTAAATAAAGTTGATTTGCCGACATTAGGTCTGCCGACAATAGCAACAACAGGTTTTGCCATAAGCTAACCTCCTAACTTTGTTATAAAAGCAAGAAAGGCGGACAAAATGTCCGCCAACAAATGTAAAATCTTACGCTTCCTTGCTGATTACTTCTTTACCGTTGTAGTAACCACAGTTGCCACAAACCTTGTGAGAAACAGTGTAACCACCACAGTTAGAACATTTTACGAGTGTCGGAGCATCCATCTTCCAAACGCTTGATCTTCTCTTGTTCTTTCTTGCTTTAGATGTTTTTCTTGCAGGTACTGCCATTTTAATTGCCTCCTTTTTTATTAAAAAGCCATATTATTCATCTTCAAGCAATTGCAACAAAGCTGCCATTCTTGGGTCAACATCTTTTTTGCAATCGCATTGTTTGAAATTCAAATTAGCACCACATTTAGGACACAAGCCTTTACAGTCATCTTTACAAAGAATCTTGTTAGGAAGTGACAACGAAACTTCTTCGTTTACTAATTCGTCCAAATCAAGTTCCCTATTGCTTACTACAATGTAATCGTCGTCATCTTCTTCATTTTCAAGCTTTTCAACAACGATGCGTTTTACATTAAAGTTAAAATCTTTTTTAACTTCTTCGGCGCATCTGTCACAAAATCCGAAAAATTCAAAGCTGATATTAATGTCAAGGTAAAGAACATCAGCCTTTGAATAAAGACTGCCGACAACGCTTACACCTTTTTTAATAGGATTATAAGTGCTGTAGATAAGATTACTTAAATCAAGCTTATAATTTATGTCTAAATGCTTTTGATTACCACTTAATAAATTATTAAGGTCAATTCTCATAAAATCACCTCGCACTTGCACTTTAAGTATTATATATATAAGGTGGCTTTTTGTCAATAGTTAATTTGAAAATGACAGCTAAATTTATTTTAATTTTATAATGTTATTAGTCTTAACTGCTAATTATCGTCTATTAGTTAACAAATTTTAAAATGTTTTGATTTATTTTATTTTAATTATCGATAATTATTTGTCAATGTAGTATATTTTAATTATGGAAATTGAATTTCCTAATTTATACCTATTATTTAAGGAGATAAAAATTATGGTTAACAGATTTGTATTAAATGAAACAAGTTATCACGGCGCAGGTGCAATTAAGGAAATTGCAACAGAAGTTAAAGGCAGAGGCTTTAAAAAAGCATTTGTTTGTTCTGACCCTGACCTTATTAAGTTTGGCGTAACAAAAAAGGTTACAGATGTTCTTGACGGCGCTGATATTGATTATGAAATCTACAGCGAAATTAAGCCAAACCCAACAATTCAAAATGTACAAACAGGTGTTGCTGCATTCAAGGCATCAGGTGCTGATTGCATTATTGCTATCGGTGGTGGTTCATCAATGGATACAGCTAAAGCTATCGGTATTATCATTAAGAACCCTGATTTTGCTGATGTTCGTTCACTTGAAGGTGTTGCTCCTACTACTAATAAATGTGTACCTATCATTGCAGTTCCTACAACAGCAGGTACAGCAGCAGAAGTTACAATTAACTATGTAATTACCGATACCGAAAAGAACAGAAAGATGGTTTGCGTTGACCCTAAGGATATTCCTGTAGTAGCAGTTGTTGACCCTGATATGATGTCATCAATGCCTAAGGGACTTACAGCAGCAACCGGTATGGATGCTCTTACTCATGCTATTGAAGGTTATATTACTGCAGGCGCTTGGGAACTTTCAGATATGTTCCATCTTAAAGCTATTGAAATCATTTCAAAGAGCCTTAGAGGTGCAGTTGAAAACACACCTGAAGGCAGAGAAGGTATGGCTCTCGGTCAGTATGTTGCAGGTATGGGCTTCTCAAATGTAGGTCTTGGTATCGTTCACTCAATGGCTCACCCACTCGGTGCTCTTTATGATACTCCACACGGTGTAGCAAATGCTATCATTCTTCCTACAGTTATGGAATACAATGCTCCTGCTACCGGCGAAAAGTACAGAAACATTGCTAAGGCTATGGGTGTTGAAGGTGTTGACGATATGACTCTTGAAGAAGCAAGAAAAGCAGCTGTTGACGCTGTTAAGAAGCTTTCAAAGGATGTTGGTATTCCTGAAAATCTTAAGGATATTGTTAAGCCTGAAGATGTCGACTTCCTTGCACAGTCAGCTTACGACGATGCTTGCCGTCCTGGTAACCCAAGAGAAACAAGCGTTGAGGAAATCAAAGAGCTTTATCTTTCACTTATGTAATTAAATTTAATACATATATAATATTTAAGCGAAGCTGTTAATTCAGCTTCGCTTATTTTTTGTTATTTTGTAAGATTGTCAACAAACGGAATCAAATGATTGTCAAGTAAATCCTTTGCCATATTTACTTTTTCCTCGTTCCATCTTGTACCTTTTAACATTGAAGTGCAACATCTAAACCAAGAAAGCGGCAAAAGCCATTTAACCTGCTCGTCCTTTTGCGCTGCTTCTTCAATACTGCAACCAAAATATTTGTTGATAAATTTATTATAAATATCGTCTACTTCTTCACTTTGCATTTTGTAAAAAGCATTGTACTCCCCTTTCGGCGTGTTGCCGTAATACATTGAGAATACAATTCGTGATAAATCAAACATAGGCGTTCCTGTTCCGAGTTCGCCCATATCTATGAGTAAACATTCATTATTTTCAACCATAATGTTGTTTATGTTCAAATCACCGTGAATACAGTTATTTGCATTTGGTACTAATTCCAAAAATTTATAAAGATATTCTCTTTCACGCTCGTCAATCTTCGTAAGCTTTGAAATGTCTTCTCTATTGCAATCTTTAAAAGACGGTATATCAGGGTCATCTGTAACTATTGAGCCTACTTTTTTGCACACATCAACATACATATCAATATATTTGTCAATATTGCCTTTATCTTCACGCATAAGTTCGCCGAGTGTCTTAGATTTAATAAGCTCGTACATTACGCCTGTTCTGCCGTCACATTCAACTATATCGTAGGAAATAGCTGTAGGAATACCCATAACAAATGCTTTTTTAGCAAAAGCTTTTTCGGTTTCAATTTCTTTCTTGCTTACATGTGGGTAATAAAGTTTTACAATTGTTTCATCGTCTAATCTGTAACATTCGCCACAAGCACCGGCGCCTATAACCTTACAGCCGTCAACACTTATTTTTCTGACAGCGCTTTCAATATCCATTATCTCCGAAAAACCGGTTACATCGAAAACGCTCTTAACATCATTGTTAACACCGATAACTTTGAATGTTTTTCCTGCGCATCGCTTTTTTGCACTTAATATAACCCTAAGACCTGCAGATGAAATAAATTCAAGTTCGCTTGCATCAATTATTATTCCGAATGTTTCACCCGGTTTGTCTGCAAGTGCACTTTCAAATTCACCTGCATTCGCAGAAGTTATTGAACCTGAAACATAAGCATATGTAATGTTATCTATTGTTTCGATTTTTGTACTCATAATATATCTCCTTTAATCAAAAACTTTTGAAACAGTATTTTTAAATTCCTGATACATATCTAAATCATCAATGACTTTAAGTGCGTCAACCAAACTTTCAAAAAGCCATTTTTGTTTATCTTTTCCTCGTTTAAATACCGACCAGGCATCTTCACCCTTTTCAGTAATATCATTTTGTATGTCTTTGATATTTGAAAGTTTATCGGCACAAACAAGCATATGATAATTACGGTTATCTGTGTTTTTCAGCGCATCAATTGTATTTTGTTTTCGCTCTTCCCAAGAAAGCTTTTTGTTTTCCGTTTCAAATAAAACATAATCGGTTATTTTGTCGCCGAATGTACTTTTTAGTTCTTCAATTGTAATTCCTGCATCTTCAACTGTATCGTGAAGAAGTCCGGCGCTTATTAATTCATCATCTGCACCGTTTTTTGCAAGCTCAAGTGCAACAGATAAAGGATGAACCAAATAGGGTTTGCCGTTTTTTCTGCTTTGATTTTTGTGCGCTTTAATTGTAAAAAGCAACGCTTTATCGTCCATAATGTAAACCTTTCTATTTCAAATCTATTGAAATTTGAAGTATATTTTTGCAGTTTTCGTATTTATAATCTAATGAAGAAGCAGTTTTTTTGACCATATATATTCCAAGTCCACCGATTTCTCTGTCGTCGGCAGAAAGTGTAATATCAGGGTCACTCTTCTTTGTCGGGTCATATTGCGAACCGTCGTCTGAAAATTCAAGTACAAGATGCTCTTTATCAAATGAATATTTAACTTCTAACTTTTTAGCGTTACTGTAGTTCATAATGTTAGAGTAAATTTCATCAATTATTATTTGTACTTTATTAAGAACACTTGTTGAAACATTAATTTTATTGAGTTTTTCGCAAATATAATCATTAACTGTGTTAAGAGATTTAATGTCAGGATAAACCGTTATACTGTTTTGCGTTTTCATATGATTAAGCTTAAAACAAAGCATTGTTATATCGTCGCTTTGCTCTGCCTGATTTGCAAATATTTTAACATCATTTTCAACAGTCTTGCATACTTCTTTTGGTGAACTTTCATTTGCGCTTTGAATAGTTTTGAGAAGTCTGTTATCACCGTAGAGTTTGCCGTTAATGTCATTTGCTTCTGTTACACCGTCAGTGTAAAGGTATATTGAATCACCCGGATTTAAATAAATATCGTATTTTTTGTATGGCGTGCCTTCCATACCTGCAAGTATAAAATTAGGTCGTGTTTTTAAATAATCAAAATTTGAATTTTTTCGGCACAAAAGTGGTGGATTATGACCTGCGTTTGCAAAAGCTAAATGCCCACTTTCAAGGTTTACGACACCCATCCAAGCAGTTACAAACATACCGGCGTCATTGTTCCTGCAAAGTTTTTCATTTGTTTCGCTAAACACTTCATCAACAGTCTTACCTCTTTCGGCAAGTCCTTTAATAAGAGTTTTTGAAGCCATCATAAACATAGCTGCAGGAATACCTTTACCGGATACATCTGCAATTAAAAAAGCGAAATGCTTATCATCCGTAAAGTAGAAGTCATAGAAGTCACCACCGACTTCTTTTGCAGTTTTCATAGATGCGAAAATGTCAAAATCGTCACGCTTAGGAAAAGGCGGAAAGATAAACGGAACGGCACTTTTTTGTATTTGCCTTGCAAGTTCAAGTTCTCGCTCAATTCTTTTTTCAGCATCTGCAATATGGCCTTTCAAAGCGTCAACGGTTGTATTTATGTCATTAGAAAGTTGCAAAAATTCATAACTGCTTTTTTCTTCAAGTTTTGTGTCAAGATTACCCTTTGTTATTTCATTAAGTCCATTGTTAATATTTTCTATTTTTTCAATGAATTTAAGTCTTGTGATTTGATATACTAGGCAGAACATGGAAATGTAAATGAGCGTTTCCATAAACAGCATCATATATAAAGTTACATTTCTTGAAAGGTCGGCTTCATTCGACGGCATATAGGCAAATACAAAATATTTATCGACATTTCTGTATTCGCAATAAATTTTTTCGTTATTTATTTCAGTTTTATAAAAAGTATTTTCTTTTAAATTAATGCTGTTTTCATTGTATTTTTTTATGTTTAGTGGTTCGCCTGCCCTGCTTGCTTTTAAAACATTGCCGTTTTTGTCACAAACAAACACACCACCCGATTGACCTACTCTTACATACGATAATTCATCGCTTAAACCGTTTGATTTAATTTTATCAACAACATCGGACAAATTATTGTTTAACAGCGTCTGTGCCTCGTTTTTAGCGACATTAGTATTAACGGCATATGTGATTGAGCCTGTTAACACAAAAAGAATTACAACGCAAATAAAAAGTGCATTTGAGAAACTTCGTACAATTTTTTTAGGCTTTTGCTTATCAATGATTTTGTCACCCATTGCAATTGATGCAAGACCGACTGCAAGAGTATTACATAAAATCATAGGAAATGCACATTTTTGAACAAATGTAAATGCATAGCTCATATTGCTCATATTTGTAAAAGTACAAGAAGCATATGCAAAACTTCTGTACCAAGACCTATTGCAAGAGAAAAGCCGAAAGAAGGTCTTTTGTGTTTGAACATAATTTTTCGTAAATTTGCTGCATTTAAACCGGCAATAATTGTAGCAAGAGAGCAAGCAAGGCGTGTAAATTCGCCACCACCCCAGTAAACACTGAACCATCTTTCAACGCCACCGATTAAACCGGCGATAATACCTGCCGGACCACCAAACATAAGACCTGCAACAACCGGTGCACTGTCCCTTACATTGATTATAGCACCGTTCACATCAACACCAAATTCAGTACATAAAACGGCAAAAGCACCGAATACAAGACCTATTATTGTTTGATTTAGCCAAAATGAAATTTTACTGTATTTAGTTTTATCAATCAGATATTTAAAAAACAAAGTTAAAACAGCCGGTAAAACAGTTGCTATAACTAAATATAAGTACGGCATACACTTCTCCAAAAAAATAATTTAATATATTATATCACACTTTTAAAATATAAACAACAAAAAGCGACACACAAAAAGTGTATCGCTTTTTTGTTAATTGATTTTAATTATAACTCTTCGCAATAATCAAAGATTTCAACAGGTAA